>DXGW01000162.1 GCA_019113665.1 Candidatus Alistipes excrementipullorum | reverse complement strand
GGCCTTAACCTCGGTTTCGATAGCAGACATATCCTCGGGAGTGGGATCAACCTCGAAAAGCACATACGATATCGAGCGCGAAGGCTGCTGCTTGAACATGCCCTTGTGCGAATCGTAGTACTTTTTCATCTCGCTCTTGCTTACCGTAAACAACGAGTCGGGCACGGACGAGTACTTGCGTCCTGCAATCTTGCCCGTATAGGTATTGTTGGCATGCTCGACACCCTCGGCGACCTCCAGTTTGTTGACATACACGCCGCCCTTTACCAGGCCCATGAACTTGGCGATCTCACGCTCGAGTACGGCCTGATCGTTGATGTAGGCCCATGTCTGCTGCATCTGGTAGTTGTCGTCAACCTGCGACAGGAACTCGGCAATGGCAGAAGCATCATACTGGCCCGTCGACGGATCGGCAAATGCACGGAAATATACGCCCGAAGGATATTCGCCCGCGAGCATCGACATGCGCTCGGTCTCGGATACCGAAACACCGAGTTTCTCGAATCCGGGGATCAATGCATGCTTTGCGACAAGAGACTGCCATGCAGCCATCGACAGACGCTCCTCGCCGGCCTCGTCGGCTGCAGCAGCACTGCCTCCGTTCTGGTTCTTGGTCAACTCGTACTCGTCGTAATACTCCGAATAGGCTATTTTGTCGCCGTTGATCTCACCGACCTTGGGGTCGTTGCCCGAAAAGCCCATTTCGGTTTTCAAAGAAAGGATAAATGCCAAAAGAGCGAAGGCTATCACAATCGACAGCACAACGCCGAACTTGGTTCTTAAAGTGTTTAGACTTGCCATATAACTATTGTAATTTGTTTTTATTCCAAATAGCCTTCAAAGGTAGTAAATTTATTCCTATTTCAAACAGCTATGCTTTAGATTTTTCACAAGATTTCGACCCTGGCCAGATCTATTCTGGAGCGTGTCGTCCTGAGTATTTTGATACGCAGATTGCCGAAGGTAAGGACCTCGCCAGCCGCCGGCAGGCCTTCGTAGTTGTAGATTATGTATCCGGCCAGCGTGTCATACTCGTCACTCTCCTCGATTCCGAGTCCGTACTTCTCGTCGAGATACTTGACATCGAGTCTGCACGAGAAGACATATTCACGCTCCCCGACCTGTTTTTCAATGAGTTCCTGCGTATCGTGCTCGTCCTCTATCTCCCCGAAGATCTGTTCAAGGACGTCTTCGAGGGATATTATGCCCGACGTGCCTCCGAACTCGTCGATCACAACGGCCACATTGCTCTTGCTCTTCATGAACTTTTCGAGCATGTTCTGCAGCGGCAATGTCTCGGATACGTAATCCACCTTCATCAACACGCTCTCGATGTTCTCGGGTTCGTGGAAAAGGCTTTTCGAATTGACGTACCCTATGATGTTATCTATTGATCCCTGCCATACGAAAATACGAGAATACATCGTCTTGACAAAGCGGTCCGTAAGTTCGGGTATCGTGGTATCGGCTATATCCACAGCTTCGATGTCCACACGCGAAACCATACAGTCTCGAACCCTCAGGTCGGCGAAGTCGAGTGCATTCTGCAATATGCGTATCTCAGGCTCCTGCTCATGCTGCGGGTCGTTGTTGTTGGTATCAAGAAGGCTCTCGAGGTCACGGCGGTCGAAATGCATCTCGTCATCATCGGGAAGGTTCTTGCGGCCGAAAAGTCTCAATATGCCGTATGACAGCAGCGTGGTAAACCGGGCTATGGGATAGAGCAGCAGGTAGAAAAAATATATTACGGGAGCAAAGAACCTGTAATAAAAATTGGGATTGCTCTTGAATACCGACTTGGGAATGAACTCTGCGACAAAGATGATGATTATCGTCGGGATTATGGTTTCGAGCAGAATGGAGCCGTGTTCGAAGATGTCAGTCCACCCGAAAATATAGGCCAGCGACCGCAGGAACATGGACATGCAGAGCGAATAGACGACAAGCGCAATATTGTTGCCTACCAGTATTGTCGTAATATACTGGCCCGGATTGCGCGCGAATACGTCCGCTATGAAATCGAACATGCGGCTCTGCTTGCGGTCGATCTCGAGTTTGAGCCGGTTTTTGTTCAGGAATGCAATCTCCATTCCCGAAAAAAATCCGGAAAGCAGCAACATGAGGATTATGAATGTAATCGAAGTAGCTATCGACTCTGTCATCTCTTATTCTGTTTTGTCGACGGTCAGTTCGGCAGCGCCATCAATCTCCCGCATTTTTTGATTGTTCATCGACGATGCCGGTTTCATCTGCACGGGTCGGGGTCCCGACAGACGCCGTTGCTCATCGACACCGGACTCACGGCGTCTGACACTCACGGGACGATCCGGGCCGTGAACGGCCGTTTCGCGTTTCTGCAACGATTCGCGGCCTGTACCGTCATTTTCCGCATTACGGTTCTCCTCCGGTTTGGGGTCATTGGCCGGTTTCACCTTTTCGGACTCTCCGGCGGACTTGCCGTCGGCAACATTCCTTGCGCCGGAATCCGCCGCACGCTCTTTTCCGTCTCCGGACTCACTCTCCTGGGACATGTCGACACGCATCTTGCCCTTCATGCGCCGGAATGTCCACTGCTCAAGTTCCTCGTCGGATTCGAAGCCCTCGCCTATCCAGACATCGCCCGTCGAGGTCACGATCTTGGTGTCGACATTCGAATAGATGCGCTTGGTCATCGAATTCCAGAACAGCTGTTGCGTATATAGTTTGGTACCGTCGGTCTTCTCAACCTCGACATTGCCCTTTGCCTCCCACAATTTGCGATCTTCATAGTAGATGGCATAGTTGGCCACCAGCGTCGAGTTTACCGTCGACAGCGAATCGTCCTGATATGTCGTAATGTCTATTCCCTTGCGGAACTCGCGGTACGGGTCCTTTGCAAGCGTATAGCCTTCGAGAAGAGGTGTCTTGAAATAGTATGACCGACGGCCGTTTTCCGACATCAGCACTGTCAGATTCTCACTCTCCTCGGTCATCAGGGTTTCGTTGTTGACCTCCTCGACCGTCTTGTCAGACTTGTCGCACGAGAATAGCAAGATAGCACTCCCCACCACGGGAAGTGCTACCATTGCATATTTTAATATACGAGGCACAGCCTTACGGTTACTGCTGACGGAAGCGTACAGTAGTCGATATGCCCTTGGCCGCACCGCAACTTACGGTATACGACGAACCTTCCTTGATCTCATTGAAGAAGCACTCCTCGGCCGTCGGGAAATAGTTGCGGTAGGTTGCCTGGAATTTCTGGGCGTCTTTCTGCGTTTCGGGCTCGTTGCCGAGCAGCGAGATAGCCTTTGTCATCGTATCGTAAGCTACCCAGTACGAAGCGTCCTTGGCGAGACCCGAGCATGCGCCGTTACCCAATGCATAACCCTGCGCAAGAATGAAGTATGCGTAGCCATTCTCAGGCTCGATGGCGATAGCGTCGCGTGCGGCAGCAACCGACTCGCTGAAGCGCTGTGCGGCAAGTTCTACAACCGAGATACGAACCAGCAGTTTTACGCGCTCCGCAGGATTCGATTCTGCGGCAACAGCCTCGCGAAGGTATGTGTTGGCCTTGTCGAACTCTTTCTTGTTCTGGAAAACCTGAGCCAGGAAGAGGGCCGTATCGGCCGACGGTCTCAAGGCATAATATTTCTCCGCAGTCTGAAGGAAGAAGTCCGATTCGCAGTTTGCACGGGTCATCAACATTACAGCCTGCTCCAGGATATCGAGGTTGTCGGGATCAGCGGCGAGCTTGTCCTTGAACAGAGACTCGAGATTTTCGCAGCTGGCGGCGCCGCTCATACCGAAGCAGGTTTCGAACTGCTCCTTCGACTCAAGCTGCTCTGGCGAAATACCATCGAACAAGGGAGCAAGTTTCTCATATGCCGAAAGCACATAATCCGAACTTACTTCATCTGTATTGGTATAGTCGTCGCAGAGGTTCTTGAAATAGATAGCCATCAGTTCGGGATCAGCCTTGCCCGTAGCGGCTATCGAAGCGTCGATTGCCTCCTCGAAAGCCTTGCGGATACCTGCACGGTCCGACTGGTCGTAAGTCAGCAACTCACGCGCCTTGCGGTCGAGAATGTAAACCGTACCACGCTTGGGGTGCGATCCGAAATACTGGTTGCGAAGATCGTAAACCCACATGAGCGAATCAACATATCCCTTCTTCTCAGCTACGGTTTTTGCACGTGCGATCTTGTTCTTGTACAGACGGATACCGTTCACATAAATATTTTCCGAAGCCGTCGGGCACTTCTCGACGAGAGCCTTGAGATAACCCGTTGCAGCCGCATAGTCGCGATTGTCGATCGACTCCTTGAGGAAGGTGCTGTTCAGGATATTCTCCCTGCGCTGTTCGGGCGTATCACCCCATTTGGCATAGCGCGGATCGCTGAAATCCTGCGCATAGCCCGAAATACATACAGTGGCCAAAACCACCGTTAAAATTGTCTTTATGCTTTTCATAGTTCTGTATTTTGAATAATAGTTTCTCTAATTAATCATATTTGGGTCTTACGAACCAATAGTCTTCTCCAAACATCGTCAATCCGATGGCAAACTTTATGTACTGTTGCTTTATAAGTCCGATCTTCGCATTGCTTATGCTGCTGTTTACACTCTTCAAGGACCCGCGGCCGCCGAACTCAACGCCGAAGTCGATGGCAGAAGCTCCGAGGAAACGAATGGGGAAACCGAAGCCGGCTGTAATTGCATACTGGTCGATCTTCTCGCCCTGATAACTCTGGTAATATCCTCCGTACCGGAATCCGAGACGATATGCCATACGGTTATAGTAGTGACGGACGTCGAAACGGTTGGGCGTGTACTCTATACCGACCTTGAAAGTACTGGTATTGACATACGACACAGTATATCCGCCATATATCTGCTCCGATATCTTCGAATTGCGGCCGCCCCAGTTCTGATAAACATAGTCGAAACCTACGGCTATGCGTGCGTCCTGGTAGAATACGCCGGCAGCCCACTGCTCGGGCAGACGTATCTGGCTGCTGCTGTTCTCATATGTTACGGTCGTCGAATTTATATCGTCGTTATAGATACTGCGCGTAAGTTTCGGACGCAGGCTACCTCCGAGGTCATACGTAGCTCCGACGGTCAGCATTCGCTTGTCATTGGCGATGATGTTGTACTGCAGGCCGGCCTGGAACTTGAAACTCGAAACGCTGTAGTTGTCCGTACCTATTGTGGACGAATAATTGCCCACACCGACAATATCGTTCTTGACGAAAGCCGTATAATCGCGGTCGATGTCTCCCCAGTAATACATACCGGCAACACCGAGCGAAAAATTCTTGAATATTTCCCAGCCGACGCCGAGCTTTACCTCCGTGATGTCGCCCTCACCCGTATAATTATATTGTACGCGGCCGATCTGTCCCCATATATCATCGCTCTGCTCCGTTGTGGTCATGTTGTAACCCACACTGCTGTATGGGGTAAGGCTCAGACCGAGACCGAGGCCCTTGGCCAGTGGCATCTGCAACGCTATGTCGTGGAAATTGATCGAGTTTTTGGCATTCTTGGCCATTCCCGTCTTGTTTCCCGATGTATCGTACTTGTTCTGCGAATTGACGATATTCATGCCCTCGACACCGAAGTTGAAGATGAAACTCTTGCGCATGGTGGCACTGTAACCGGCCGGGTTGAGAAGGCTTGTCATCGACGAACTGCGCCAGGCAATACCCACTCCGCCCATCGATCGCATGGGCAAGGTTCCCTGCGTGCTGAGTTCTCCGATGCCGAACATCGAATACGGCGAAAACGCGTTGATACTGTTGGTCTGCGCATGTGACTTCAGGATTGCGGTCCCCGACAATATCACTGCGGCGACAACAGTCTTCATAACGCTATTTCCCACTAATCTTTGCTGCATTGTACTCCAAAATTATGTTCAATCCGCAAACGGTCAAATCACAATTTGCAAATATCGTGTTTTTAATTCTTTTAACAAAGTATTTTGCGTCTCCGCCGGTAAAAATTATGCACAAATCCTCATATTTTTCACTCAACGCGGCAATATAGCCTTCGGTCTCATATACTATACCGCTCATGGCTCCCTGCTCTATGGCGCTTTCGGTAGTTGTTCCGAACAGGCGGACCTCATCGGTCGGTTCACACAACGGAAGCTTGGCCGTATACTCGTGCAACGCCCGCAACCGGGAGCCGAGGCCGAGCGATATGTTGCCACCGAGAAACACCCCGTCGGCAATCACGTCGAAGGTAATGGCCGTCCCGTAATCGACTATCAGCATGTTCCTGCGCCCGTAGAGTGCGTAAGCGCCGACTGCCGAAGCAAGACGGTCGGCACCGAGGGTCTGTGGCGATCCATAACCATTCTCCAATGGAACAGCCGTATCGGGCGAAAAATGAAGCAGATATCCTACTCGCCCGTCAAGCATTCCGCACACACGTTCACCGCCTGGCCCCGTCGATGCCACTATCGCCTTGTCAATGGACGGATAATCGGACAACAGGCGGTCGATGAAATAATCCGTTGCATTTGCAGTCCGCCGCTGGTCCATGATTCTGTCACCATCAATAACGGCGGTTTTTATCAAAGTATTGCCTATGTCTACGATTAAATTCATCTTTTTTTGTGCAAATTTACAACTCTTTCAACACTTCGCAAGCCTCGGCCACACTGCCGATGCGGCGCACCGTCATTGCAAGGCGGTCGCCGTGCTGTTTCAGCACGAACCTGTCCGGTTTTGCCGTAACCTTGCGCAACAGATCCATGAACGTATCGCTCTTGTAGAACGGCGACGACGAATCGCCCACGAACTGTACGATCATCAGTCCGTTCTTGACTTTCACGCGCTCCATACCGAGCCTTACGGCCTCCCATCGCAGGCGCACGACATTGAGCAGTTCGACGGCAGCCTGCGGCAACTCGCCGAAGCGGTCACGCAGATGCTCGCCGAAACGCCTCAGCGACTCCTCATCATGCAGCGAGTCCAACTTGCGGTAGAGACGCAGACGCTCGGCCTGCTGTCGCACGTACGACTCCGGAAGTTCGGCCGCCACATCTACCTCGATCACCGAGTCGTCTATGAAATTCATGCTGCCGAGTACCTCCTGCTCCTTGTCGGTCATGCTCGACACGTCCACACCCTCGGCACGCAACTCCGCGACGGCCTCGCGCATAATCTTCTGGTATGTTTCGAAACCCATGTCGGCAATGAAGCCGCTCTGTTCGGCTCCGAGCAGGTTGCCGGCTCCGCGTATGTCGAGGTCCTGCATGGCAATGTTGAAACCCGAACCCAGATCCGAAAACTCCTCGATGGCCCTCAGACGGCGGCGGGCATCGCCCGTGAGCAGTTCGTCGGGCGGTGTGAGCAGGTAGCAGTATGCCTTCCTGTCGCTGCGTCCGACACGCCCGCGCAACTGGTGCAGGTCGCTCAATCCGAAATTCTGGGCATCGTTTATAATGATCGTGTTCACATTGGGTATGTCTATGCCGCTCTCAACGATAGTCGTCGATATGAGCACATCGAAATCGCCGTATATGAAATCCATGATCAGTTTCTCGATACGTTCGGCAGGCATGCGCCCATGCGCGACCTCGACCTTCGCCGACGGACAGAGTCGGAGTATGGTATCGCGCAGGCGATCGAGTTCCTCGATCTTGTTGTGAATGAAGTAGACCTGACCGTTTCTTGCCAGCTCGGCATCGATGGCGTCGCGCACAACCTCCTCAGACCATACGTGCGATTCGGTGACAATCGGACGGCGGTTGGGCGGCGGTGTGGAGATGACCGAAAGGTCACGCGAACCCATCAGCGAGAACTGCAGCGTTCGCGGTATCGGCGTTGCCGTAAGCGTAAGCGTATCGACATTGACGCTCAACTGCGTAAGTTTCTCCTTGTCGGCAACACCGAACTTCTGCTCCTCGTCTATTATGAGAAGGCCGAGGTCATGGAAACGCACGCTCTTGCCGAGAATCTTGTGCGTTCCGATCAGAATGTCGATCTTGCCGTCGGCGAGATCCTCAAGTATCTTTTTGGTCTCCTTCGCGCTCTTCGTGCGGTTGAGATACTCGACCTTCACGGGCAGGTCGCGCAGGCGCTCCATAAACGAACGGTAATGCTGCAGTGCCAGAATGGTCGTCGGCACAAGCACGGCCGTCTGCTTGCCGTCGACGGCAGCCTTGAAGGCTGCACGTATGGCCACCTCGGTCTTGCCGAAACCGACATCACCGCAGACCAGACGGTCCATCGGCTGTTCGGACTCCATGTCGCGCTTGACAGCCTCGGCCGCAGCCTGCTGGTCGGGCGTATCCTCCCACTTGAACGAGGCTTCAAGCTCCTGTTGCAGGTACGAATCCGGGGAGAATGCAAATCCCTTGCTCGCCTTGCGCCGGGCATATAACGCTATAAGCTCACGCGAAATGTCCTTGACGGCCTTCTTGGTGGCGTTTTTCAGTTTCTGCCAAGCCCCGCCGCCGAGTTTGTATATCTTCGGGGGTTCGCCGTCGCCGCTCTTGTAACGCGAGATGCGGTGCAGGGCATGGACATTGACGAACAACACGTCGTTATCCTTGTAGACGAGCTTAATGGCCTCATGGACCTTGCCGTTCTCGTTGATCTTGACCAGACCGCCGAAGCGTCCCACGCCATGGTCGATATGCACCACGTAATCGCCGACCTGCAGGGCGTTGAGTTCGGCCACGGTCATCTGTTCGTCACGCTTGATCTCGCCGTTTATGCGGTATCGCTGGTAACGGTCGAAGATCTGGTGATCCGTATAGAGACACAATTTAAGCCCGTGGTCAATGAAACCCGAATGCAGTGTCAGGGGAAGCGACTTCATGTCGGCCTCACCGCGGCCTATCTGATGGAATATGTTTTCGAGACGTTCGATCTGCGCACGGTTCTCGGAGAGAATATAGCATTTGTATCCCTGTTCCGTATGCGAAACGATGTCGTCGGCCAGAATCTCGAAGTTCTTGTTGAACGACGGTTGCGGCGATGTGGAAAAACCGACAGTAATATCTGCCGGTCGTTCGGGCAGGTCTCCGCGCACAAGCAGCACGTTGCTCTCCGCCATGTCGGCAATCAGGGCCTTGCGGCTCGTCATGAGCGTATCGATGCGCGACGGGTCGTCCATCTCCCCCAGCATCTTGCGGCGCAGGTCGTCGACCTTGCGCATGGCATAGTCGGCATCGGAGAACCAGTACGACGCACTGCCGGCAAAACGGGCGAGCGACACCTTGCGGTCCGACGCGGCGTTGGTATTCGGGATAATGTCGGCCTTGTCGAGTTTATCGGCCGAAAGCTGGCTCGATATCTCGAAACGCCGTATCGACTCCACGTCGTCGCCGAAAAAATCCAGGCGGTAGGGACGGCTCTCCGAGTAGGAGAATACGTCGACGATACCTCCGCGGATCGAATACTGGCCAGGCTCGTACACGAAATCGACAGGCACGAATCCCATGCTGTCGAGCATGTCACGCAAATCGGATATGCGCCACTTGTCGCCCACTGCGACCGACAGCATGCCTCCGGTCATCGTCTCCGGGTCGACCACCCCCTCGGCCAACGCCTCGGGATATGTGCACACCACCATATAGCCGTCACGCAGACCGCCGCGCAGGGCATTGATCGTATTCGTACGTTGCACGACACCCTGGGCGTCCTCCGTACCATATGTTATGGAGTGCTTGTATGATGACGGGAAAAAATAGACACGCTCCTCGTCCAGCAACGTGTAAAAGTCATTCATCAGGTATGCGGCAGCATCGCGGTCTTCGGCCACGAAGACGTGCAAACCGCCGCGACGAGCTATCACAGCCGCCGAATAAGGCGAAAGAGCACCGCCGACCAGCTCGTCGAGCCGAACGGTAACGCTCTTTCTTCCAAGTTCCCTGCATAGCTTCGCCAACGGTTTAGCGTCGGCGAAAAGCCGTAATACATCATTCATAAGTTCAATAAGCCGACGCCGTAGGACGGGGCATGCAGTCTCTGCTATCCGAAAAGGTTATGCCCTTTCCTGTCGTGATACCGTACGTCGACGATACCAAGGCTCTGGTCGGTGTGAATGCTCACCCACGTCTTGTAACGCATAACCCATTTCATGCGCAATGACACGAATCCGCTGCGCAGATATGCCGCCACATAGGGGCTGACAACCAGTTTGACATAACGGCATTTGCGATCCTGTGACAGGAACGATATCTGGTTCTCGATCTTCTTTTCGAGCAGTATCGTAGGTTCGATCTTTCCCGTTCCGTTGCATGTGGG
Source organism: Candidatus Alistipes excrementipullorum (assembly GCA_019113665.1). Classification (GTDB taxonomy): domain Bacteria; phylum Bacteroidota; class Bacteroidia; order Bacteroidales; family Rikenellaceae; genus Alistipes; species Alistipes excrementipullorum. The sequence continues at coordinate 372 of DXGW01000162.1, read as the reverse complement.
GCACACGTCCTGTATGTCCTGCACAGCCACGGGCCTTATGCGCTGGCGCGTGATCTGCATCAGGCCGAACTTGCTCAACGGCAATACGGTATGCTTGGCCTTGTCGGTGGCCATAAGTTTGGTCATCTCCTCGTAGAGCAGCTGCCGGTTCGGGGCCTTGTGCATGTCGATGAAGTCGACTATCACGATACCTCCGAGGTCTCGCAGGCGCAACTGCCGCGCAATCTCGTGCGCCGCGGCAAGGTTGACGTCCAATGCGGTCTGCTCCTGATTGTCCTCGGCCTTGGTCCTGTTGCCGGAGTTGACGTCGATGACGTTCATCGCCTCGGTATGCTCGATGATAAGGTATGCACCGCGCTTGAGAGACACGTA
>DXGW01000161.1 GCA_019113665.1 Candidatus Alistipes excrementipullorum | reverse complement strand
GACCTGTTCATGGCCCTCGAATTCCGCCATACGGCACTGCGTGACGAAAATCCGCTCATGTTGCACAAGGCCGAATTCACGGCAATACCGCAAGACAACAAACAACAATAAACAGGAAAGATCATGGACATAGTGTTTATCATCATCGGGCTGGCGCTGGTTCTTGCCGGAGCCAACTTTCTGACGGAAGGCGCAGCCGCCGTCGCCGAGAAGTTCCATGTTTCGGAGTTCGTCATAGGACTGACCATAGTCGCTGTCGGCACATCGATGCCCGAATTCGTGGTAAGTTCATCGGCCGCATTCCGCGGCAGTTGCGACATGGCAATAGGCAACGTCGTCGGGTCGAACATCTTCAACGTATTCCTCATTCTCGGTCTCTGCGCGCTCATATCGCCGCTGCCGCTGACCAAAAACAACGTCCGTTTCGACATTCCCCTGGCGTTCCTCGCCTCGTTCATTCTCTTCGCCTTCACCTCCGACACGCTCTTGGGTACAGGCAGCGTCGACAGGATAGGCCGCATCGAGGGAGCCATCATGTTCCTGTGCTACATAGCGTTGATGATCTATACGATACGCACGTCCAAGCAGGACAACCCCGCCGGGAACGCCGAACCGCGCATGAAGATGTGGAAAGCGGCCATAGCCATAGCCGGAGGCCTTGTTGCGTTGATTTTCGGCAGCCGCATGTTTGTCGACGGAGCATCGGAACTCGCCCGCCGCATGGGCATCAGCGAGGCAATGATCGCCATCACGCTCGTCGCAGGCGGAACATCGCTTCCCGAACTGGCATCGAGCGTCGTATCGATAATAAAGGGTCAGAAGGGAATGGCACTCGGCAACGTCCTCGGATCGAACATATTCAACATTCTGTTCATTCTCGGTAGCTGCTCGGTGATACGGCCGCTGACGCTCGGCGACATCGACATCATAGACATACTGATGGTACTGCTCAGCGCGATACTGCCCTTCATCTTCGCCTTCACGTTCAGAGGGCGGGCGATAAACCGCATCGAAGGCGCCGCCTTCCTGCTGATCTACGCCGCCTACATGTGGTGGCTGATCTCTAAGCAGTAGCCCCGTCCGATTTTGCCACACCAAGTTCTTGCGCGACCGCTTCGGCTCGCGCAAGTGCTTTATGTATGTGGTCGCAGACGTTCTCCTCGCCCACCAGTGCACAGAGTCCGGCACGTTCAAGTTCGGTACGCACTTTCTCGTGCACACCCGAAAGGATCACGACACGGCCTTCCTTATGCGACGAACGTATGAATATCTCAAGGTTGTGCAGGCCCGTCGAGTCGATGAACGACACCTTGCGCATGCGCACCACACGTATCGGGGACTTGTCGCCGAGACGGCGCATGGCCTCATCGAACTTGTTGGCTATGCCGAAGAAGAAAGGACCCTCGATCTCGTAGACCTCGACACCGGCCGGAATGGTCAGGTGCTCGTCGTTGCGCTCACCGTCGTGGTGGACCTCCATCTCGTCACGTATGACCTTGATCTGGGTACTCTCCATCACACGTTTCATGAAGAGGAGTATGGCCATCACCAGACCGACTTCGATGGCTATCGTAAGGTCGAAGACCACGGTAAGTACAAGCGTGGTCAGCAGCACGGCCACGTCGGACTTGGGGTTGTGCATCATCGAGCGGACGGTACGCCAGTCGCTCATGTTGTACGACACCATCACAAGCACACCCGCAAGACAGGCCATGGGTATGTGTTTGGTAAGCGGTGAGAGGAAAAGCAGTATCAGCAGCAATACCACGGCATGGACGATACCGGCTACAGGCGTACGTCCGCCGTTGTTGATGTTGGTCATCGTACGGGCGATGGCTCCCGTAACGGGAATACCGCCGAAGAGCGGCACGATGATATTGGCCGCACCCTGCGCCATGAGCTCGGTATTGGAGTTGTGGCGGTCGCCGGTTACACCGTCGGCTACGGTAGCCGACAGCAGCGACTCGATGGCCCCGAGTACGGCAATGGTAAATGCCGACGGGAGCAGCATGTTGATCGTCTCGATATTGAAACTTATCTTCGAGGGCATGGGCATCGCCGCATTTATGGTGAAACGGTCGCCTATGGTTTCGATAGAGTCGATGCCGGCATATCGGCGCAGCAGGTACGACACGACGGTCATCAGCACGATGGCCACGAGCGAGCCGGGTATGCGGCGCGAAATCTTCGGGGTGAAGACTATGATCAGTATACTCAACAGACCTATGCCCAAAGCATAGAGGTTCGTAGTACCGAAATGCTGGAAATAGACTGCCCATTTCGAGAGGAAATCGGCCGGGACATCGGCTATCTGCATGCCGAAGAGATCCTTTATCTGCGTGGTGAAGATCGTAAGCGCTATACCGCTGGTGAATCCCACGACAATGGGATAGGGAATGAACTTTATTACGGTGCCGAGCTTGAGCAGGCCGAGCAGCAGCAGTATTATACCCGCTATGAATGTGGCTATGGCCAGACCTTCGAATCCGAACTTGGCGATGATGCCGTACACAATAACGATGAAGGCTCCGGTCGGGCCTCCGATCTGTACGTTGCTGCCGCCGAAGAGCG
>DXGW01000160.1 GCA_019113665.1 Candidatus Alistipes excrementipullorum | reverse complement strand
GTATCGTCGCCAACCATATGTGTGAACGGCATTCCAGCTTCATGCATCGGCTCGAAATCCGGAGGTGCAGGTATTCCGTGAGGTCTGTTTTTCATGGCTGTGTATGTGTTTCAATATGAAACGAGGGTGTCGGATTATACCTCGCAACTATTTGTGCAGTTTGGCTTTTACGTTGTTTGCTGCCTTTTCAAGCAGTTCGGCCGGGCAGCAGAGCGTAATGCGGATATAGCGCTTGCCCTCGCTTCCGAAGATTCCGCCCGGGGTGAGGAATACGTCGCACTTCTCCATTACCTCGTCCGAGAAAGCGAAGCTGTCGCCCTCGAAATCCTCGGGAATCTTTGCCCATACGAAGAGACCGGCCTGTCCCTTGCGGTAGCTGCAGCCGAGAGCGTCGAGCAACTCGTATGCCTGCTTTTCACGGCCGTAGTATATGTCGTTGAGCTCCTTGAACCAGTCTTCGCCGAGCGAAAGGGCGGTGTCGGCAGCTGCCTGAATGGGGTAGAACATACCCGAGTCCATGTTCGACTTGAACGTAAGAATCGAGTCGATCCACTCCTTCTTGCCGAGAATCACACCTACACGCCAGCCGGCCATCGAATGGCCTTTCGACAGCGAGTTCATCTCCATGGCCACCTCGCGGGCTCCGTCCACAGCCATGATACTCATGGGCTTGTCGCTGTTGCGTATGAAGCTGTAGGGGTTGTCGTGCAGAATGAAGATATTGTGTTTTGCTCCGAATTCGATGATCTTTTCGAAGAGTTCACGTGTCGGTTTCTGGCCTGTCGGCATGTTGGGGTAGTTGATGATCATCATCTTGACCCCGTCGAGACCAGCTTTCTCGATAGCATCGAAGTCGGGATAGAAGTTGTTCTGCTCGTTCAGGGAGTAGGTGACCATCTCGCCGCCCGACAATCTTACGGCTGCGCTGTAGGTCGGGTATCCCGGGTTCGGTACCAGAACCTTGTCGCCCTTGTTTATGAATGTCATGCATACATGCATGATACCCTCTTTCGAACCGATCAGGGGCAGGACTTCGGAGTTGTAATCGAATTCAACGCCGTACCAATGTTTGTACCAGTCGGCAAAAGCCTTGCGAAGAATGGGTTCGCCCTTGTATGACATGTATTTGTGTACATCGGGACGTTGCGCCTCCTTGGCCAGACGGTCGATCACGCACTGTGCAGGCGGAAGATCGGGGCTTCCCATTGCAAGTTTTACGATGCTGCGTCCGGTGGCGGCCTCGATTTCGGCTATCTCACGCAAACGGCGCGAGAAATAATACTCTCCAATTCCGTCCAGTCGATGTGAACGTTCGATTTTTACTCCTTTGCCCATGATTGTATGTTGATTGATTGTTTAACCATACAAAGGTAATAAAAAACCGAATGCTTTCGTCGATTTGGCGGCTCTATTTTCCCAATATAGATTATTCCGCAGTATATTTGCGCCATGTTAGGTTTGTTTTACATATTGCTCTGCTGGCTTGCAGGCAATATAATAGCTTATTTTACAGGAAACTATATCTCCGGGAACATCATAGGAATGATACTGTTGTTCTGTCTTCTGGAGTTTCGGCTCGTCAATGCCGAAACGGTGCGTCCCGTTGCGAAGTTCCTGCTTGGGTCGATGGCCCTGTTTTTTGTACCCTACGGCGTGGGACTGATGGTATCCTATGAGGCGATCATGAAAAACTTCTGGGCAATCATCGTCGCAAGTGTCGTAAGCACGGTATTGATCATGCTCGTCGTGGGGTGGGTGTATCAGAAAATGGTTCATAGAAGATGATGGAGTTGATAAGGTCGGATCTTTTCCTTCTGACCGTTACTATTGGTATATGTTGCGGCTGTTCGACACTGTACCGCCGTACGAGGTTCGCTTTGCTGCACCCCTTATTGTTGACCTTCATGGCGATGATCGCCTTCCTCAAGATATTTTCCATTCCGTACGAACATTACCGTGCCGCTACCGAAGCCCTGAATTTTGCATTGGGCATGTCGGTGGTGTCATTGGGGTATCTGCTTTATGAGCAGAAGGAACAGATGAAGGGCGAGATCGTTCCGATAATTTCATCGATACTGACCGGCTGCATCGTAGGAATCATCAGCGTAGTATATATTGCAAAGTATATGGGCGCCGACCGTATGATCCTGACATCGATAGCGCCCAAATCAGTAACGATACCCATCGCCGTGGCCGTTGCGAAACCGTTGGGCGGTGAGGTTTCGATTACGTCGGTCGTCGTCTTCTGCGTCGGTCTCCTCGGCAACATTATCGGTTTCTGGCTCCTGAACAAACTGCGCATAACCGATCCGAAGGCGCAGGGACTGGCCATGGGGTCGGCCGCACACGGAGTAGGTACGGCTCGCGCCATAGAGCATGGAGCCATCGAGGGAGCCATGAGTGGACTGGCAATGGCCCTTATGGGAGTGGCTACGGCCATGATCCTGCCATTGGTGGAACACTATCTGTATTGACAGCCTGATATGACAGAACCGCCGGAAAATCTTGTTTTCCGGCGGTTCTGTCATTTGTCGGCATCAGGCTTTGCCGTGTCGTTGCATTGTTTGTCCTTGTTTCTCGACGGGCAACCGGCCTGTGGGCAGCTGTCGCACGGGTTGAACTCTTTTCGCGCCTTTATGCTCCGTACGATCCGGTAGACGGCATGTACGGCTATGGCTGCACCTATTACGGCAACGGCTATGTCCTGCCAGCTTGTCACAGGAGCCACGACATTAGATGATACACGGCATAGGCGAGTACCCATGCCACCGATGTGCTGTAAACGATCGAAGCCAACGCCCATTTCCAGCCTGCTTCCGCTGCAATGGCGCTGACGGTGGCAATGCACGGGAAGTATATCAGTATGAATATGAGCAGGGCGAATGCCGATGCCTGGTTGAAGTCACCGCTTGCCACGAGCCTTCCCGAGAGAGCTGAAGTCTCCTCCTCGTCTGCTGACTCTCCTTCAGAATAGAGGACGCCGATCGTACTTACGACGATCTCCTTGGCAGCAACTCCCGACAACAGGGCCACGCTGGTCTTCCAGTTG
>DXGW01000159.1 GCA_019113665.1 Candidatus Alistipes excrementipullorum | reverse complement strand
CCAGGCGGAGATAGACAATCGTTCTGCAAAATAGAGACGCACGCTTTTCGGCGTGCGTCTCTATTTTTGTATGTCATAAGTCTTATGCCTCGGCGGGGCGGTATGTGCGGAGAGCGAGTTTCCTGACCCATACGACGAATATTCCCGTAAGCACGAGGTTGAGTACGAGAGTCAGAACCGAAATGACGAGAGCGGGACCGCCGAGGTTGTAACCCAGAGCTATGAATATCACGCCGGCTCCCACCTCCCCGCGTGTGAACATGCCTATCGAGAGGGCCAGACGTTCGCTCTTCTTGCGGTCGCGGTAGAAGAACATCGGGAAGAGTTTGCCGAGGTTCGAGAGGAACGATACTATAACCACATGCATGGCTATCTCACCCCACGACATCATAGGTTGTGAAGCGGTGAGCGATCCGGCCGATTCGATGGACGAAGAGCCTATGCCTATGAACAGCGGCATGCTCAGTCCTACGAGGAACATGAACAGGAACGATATGGCTGTCGATGCCCGGTACTCTTCTGGGGTGTCGATATGGCGTGTTTTCATGACCATGCCGAGCACGAATGCCGGCAGCAGCACCTCGATATGTATGCTTCCCTGTTCGCCGTAGAAATATTTGGATACCACGTAGACCGTTTGCGTTGCGGCGAATACGAGGACCGCATATAACAATATGTATCGCCAGCCCTGACGCATGTTGTATGTGTCGAGCTGTTTCCAGCCCCACCACAGAAGCACGAATACGATGACGATGACCGCGAACAGCTGCCATCTCATTCCCATCATCATGATCTGAAGCGGAATCATCAGCAAAATGGTATCGAGGTCGTCGAAGATGGCGAGAACCTGTATTTTCTTGTATATCCAGCTCTCCTTGAGTTTGAGCGCCGCCAGCATCGTAAAGAGGATACCGGCCGATGTCGGGGCTGCGAAACGGCTGAGCAGCAGGTTCTCCTTCCATGCCGTACCGTTGTCCCAATACATCGAAGGCATGAGTACGAACATGTAGTACAGGGCGATAAGCAGCCATGGGGCTGCGGCCGTAGCCATTGCTATGAAATAATCCTTCGTGTAGGATTTCCATTTGGTCTTGTCGAGTTCGAATTCACGGCCGACGTTAATCATGATGAACGACAGGCAGATGTAGAGCAATGTGTTGGTTGCCGTGCGGAAAGTGGCGTAGCTGTCTCCCATCACGCCGGGGAGGATCTGCGAGGCTGCGAGACCAAGCATCAAAAAACAGGAAAATGCAAGAACTTTTTTCATCGGTTATAATATCAATCCGCTGATATTGTGACTGTAATGTCGGCCGTTGTCATTTTGCAGCGGGGGCATTTGTCGCCGCAAAGATAATGAAAAAGCCGGAAAGTCAAAATGCACCATGAAAAGCATCTCCGCCGGCCCAAATGTCGGCGGAGACGGTCAGTGAACCTCCTCGGGAATGGTCTCGCCTGCCGGGGTGCCATCGAGGTTGTCCCTCCATTTGAGCGAGGCATGCGTGCCGTCGCAATAAGGCATGTTGGAGGAGTGTCCGCATCGGCACAGGACTACCCTGTTGCGCGTTGCGACAACATTGCCGTCCTTTCGCTCGATGCGTATGCCGCCATGCACCCATAATCCGCCGCTGGCTCCGATGGAGTGGTCCTCGATGAGCCCGAGCCCGGCTTCGTATTCGGGCTCGAAGACTTCACCTGTGACGTTGTCGTATGCCGTCAGGCGGCCGCCGGGGCATAACATGGTTTCGCGTATGGCCATTCTGCGGGCGGACGGGTTGTCCGAACGGTCGAGCAGTTCCCATACCCCGCCTGCCGCTTCGCAGAATCTGGCGAATACGCAATATTTGTGTTCGTCGGTCATGGTCAGGGTTTTGCCTTCGACAGTTTCGGTGTCATATGGCGACGGCGTCTCGGGTGCAGTTTCGGCCGGCCATTGGTGTGAGGTGTGGCGGCCGTCGCAGTACGGTTTGTTGCGGGAGTCGCCGCATCGGCATAACGCCGTGGGTTCGGTCTCGGTGGAGAAGTGCTTGCCCTCCTGGAAATACCAGCTCTCGTTCATCTCGTTGACCATTATGAACTGCTCGGCCAGCGGCGGCCGTCCATATACCATGAACGGACCGCGTTCTAAGATGACTATGCGGTACCCGTCGGCCTTCGGATTACCGCTTTTGTCGAATTTGGATTCGGACATATAATAATTGAGATTAGATTACGTTTGCTCTATGACAATAATTGTTCCCAAATGGAAATAAATATCTGAGGGATTCGCTTTTTACAAGCTTTTTAATATCTTTGCAAGGATTTTTGGACGGAAAAAACTGTGTACTTATGAATATGTTTTCCAAAATATTGGCGGTTGCGGGAGTCGTCCTGCTGTCGGCCGTATCGTGCAAGAATGAGGATTCGTGCAAGGTTTCGTTCCCTGTCGCAGGAGCATTCGTGAATGACTGGGGCGAAAGTACGACTGTCAAATTCAATGCCGTCAATGTCAGCAGCATAAGCGTTACGTCAGTAACAGGCGGGTGGACGGCGGAGGTTGACCTTCCCTCGCGGACGCTTACTGTGACTGCCCCCGAAAGCGAAAATGCGGAAGATGCCGCCCGTACAGCCAACGTGACTCTTTCGGCCAAATCTCCGAAAGGAGCATCGGCCGGAGCAGTGCTGGTGGCATATATTGTGGACGCTACGGTCGACCTGAGTGCCGACGGTTCGCAGTCGAACTGTTATGTGGTGTCGCAGCCGAACATGAAGTATCGGTTCAATGCAAAGGTTAAGGGCGAAACGTCCGAGCCTCTGGCTACATCGAAAATCGGCATTGTGTGGCAGTCGGACGACGAGCTTATAAAGTATTTGAATCTCGATGAGGACGGGTATGCCAATTTCTATATGGGATACGCCGAGGACGAGGACGGTAACGACACGACCGACATTATAGATGGAAATGCCCTGCTGGCAGCATATGACGAAGCCGGCAATATATTGTGGAGCTGGCACATTTGGTCGGCAAGCAAGGATCCTCGTACTGACGGTGTGGCAACCTACTCCAATGGGGTGACATTCATGGACCGTAACCTTGGCGCATATGCAAATCCCAACGGATCGACCGAAACGGACGAGATATGGGACGGTTACGGGCTCTATTATCAGTGGGGCCGTAAGGATCCGTTCCTGCGTCCCGAATATTACGATTGCGCGAGAAATGCTGATGAGACGGTATATGATGCCGACGGCTCGTACGTATATGTTTCATACACGGCGTCGACCGCCGAAACCGGTACCATTGAGTATACTATAAAGAATCCTACGACTTTCATCACCACCACCTCCGAAAACAACGGCGACTGGCTTTATGGTACGCGCAATGATGACTTGTGGGGAGCAGGAGGTGAAAAGAGTCTTTATGATCCATGCCCCAAGGGCTGGCGGGTACCTGCCAAAAACGATTTTGCCGTTCTGGACATAGCCGAGGCCGAGGACAACATGGATCTTGAGGAGGCGAAGAAATTGTACGGCTGGCAGTTGACCGATATGGCTTCGGGCCAGAAACATTTCTATCCCGGTTCGGGTTACCGCAGCTATTTCGACGGTATCCTGTCCAACATGAATTACAAGGACGAGTATCCGTATACGCCCATGCCGTGGGTCGGATACTATTGGACCAACGCCGCCGGTTCGGCTACCGCAACAAAGGCCAATGCGATGTTCTTCGATCTCAATACGAGCCGTGCAGTGATCAATGCCTTCAACGCAACCTCCGACCAATACAGGGCAAACGCCATGCAGGTCCGCTGCGTGAAAGAGCAATAATCCCGGACTGATAGTTTGCAGGGGCGCCGAATTTGATCCGGCGCCCCTGCTGTTTTTGGTACGACACTTGCGAAGTGTATGGCAAAACAGAGACTTCGCATATGACAATCAAGACAGGAAAGGGGACCATATCGCTTGCCGTGCTTCTGGCAATATGGTCGGTGTCGGCCGTAGTGTCGCTGCCGGGACTTGCCATCTCCCCCATTCTCGGCGACCTGAATACCATTTTCCCAAAAGCCGGCGATCTGGAGATACAGATGCTTACATCGCTGCCGTCGTTGCTGATAATACCTTTCGTGCTGCTTTCGGGCAGACTCTCGGTCGGCAGTAACAAGACAAGGATACTTGCCGCCGGCCTGTCGATATTCCTGCTGAGCGGCATAGCCTGCTTCTTCGCCGAAAGCATGGCGGCGCTCATAGTCATAAGCTGTATCCTCGGCATAGGAGCCGGAATGGTGATCCCGCTGTCGACGGGCCTTGTCGTGGATTATTTTACGGGCGATTACCGCGTAAGGCAGCTCGGCATAAGTTCGGCCATCAACAACCTGACCCTTGTGCTTGCGACATCGCTTACCGGTTATCTTGCGACAAAGGACTGGCATCTGCCGTTTCTGGTCTACACGTTGCCGGCCGTATCGCTGATGCTGCTACCGTTTCTGCACAGGCAGAAATCCGCACCCGAACCTGCCGGCAGCGACCAGCTCAGGCAGACTGCCATCGACCGCCGCAAACTTGCAGGGTTGATGATGCTCTATTTCTTCATTACATACAGTGTTCTGGCAATTACGTTCTACGCCTCGTTCCTGATCGACCGTTACAAGATCGACAGTTCGTTCTCGGGGTTCATGATTTCGGCATTCTTTCTCGCGATCATGCTGCCGGGATTCTTCGTGAACGGCATTATCCGTCTTCTGAAATCGAATGTGAATGTAGTTTCTCTGGCGGCAATAGCCGTCGGGCTTGCCATGATAGGCATCTTCAGGTCGCCATATATGCTTCTGGCTGGCAGTGTACTGGCCGGTCTCGGATACGGCATTATGCAACCGATAATCTATGACAAGGCTGCGGTCATCGCTCCTCCGCGGCTTGCTACCCTCGCCCTTTCGTTTGTTATGGCCGTGAATTATCTGTCGGTGATGGTATGCCCGTTTATCGTGGATTCTTTCAGGTGGCTGTTGCATGCGCACGGCGAGCGTTTCCCGTTTGTCTTCAATGCTGCGTTGACGGTAATGGTGTTTATTGCAGCCTGGATTGGCCGCAACGGTTATACGTTCGGTCTCGACAGGTCGTATTACGGCAAAAAGCGGAATTAGATCGAAAGCAGGAACGACATTACGTCCTTGTCGTCGGGGCAGTCATCGAGACCGGGACGCTGTGCCATGCCGAATCCGGTGCGGCGCGAGTGGTCGACTACGTCGGTTACCACACATTGGAGTTCATTGTCGTGGAGTTTCAGCCACTCCGTGACTTCCGAAAGATCGCCGTAGCGGACAATGTTTATCTGGCTCAATGCCGTGGGGAATTCGTCGCTCTCGACCGTGATGCATGAGCCGTGGTCGGTGAAACGGCGGCCCGTCATCGTCATTACGGCCCTGTTCTGCAGGTAGTTGTTGCGGTATTTGCCGCTGACCTCGACCTCGGGCAATCTCAGGCTATATCCCTGCGGCATGAATATCAGCGAAACGTTGCGGCAGCCCAGTCCCGAATATCTGAATATGTCTGACTTGAGCCCCTCGATGTCGGCCGGGCTCTCTTTGCCCGACAATACCGCAACCGAATGGCGGTTGCCACGCAAAAGGGACGGTATGCCCGCATATTCGCTCTTGAAATACCGGTTGGCGTTGTCGCTGCCGGTAGCTATGACTGCGTCCACCCGCTGATGCCCGTAGTCGGATATGGGTATGTCGGGCTCAATCTTGCGCAGGACTTCGATCATGTAATGCATCAGCACCTTGTCCTTGTTCGACGGCTTGACCAATGCCCTGTCACCTGCGGCCACGACGCACATCAGGTCGAAAAAACCTACCAGCGGAATGTTGCCCGCCATGATTACGGCCACGTCGGCATGGCGGCCCGATGCAAGGTCGTATCGCGAAAGCCATGTTTCGAGTTTCGACCTGTCGAGCATCTCGTCGCGTATCGCCCCGACGGAGTATATGATGTCGTCGGGTGTGAACCACCCGTTTTCGCGGCACGCCGCCCCGATCGCCCGGCGCGAATCGTCGTCTTCACCGAACGATGCCAGACGTGCTCCCAGTTGTGAGAATATTTCGATAGCCGTTTTCATGGCGGCAAAGTTAGTAAAAATAGGTAATCGATGTATCCTGTTGCACAACCCCCATGGCTTTATGCAAAATTATGGCGCACCCATGCATGGGATAACGATTTATTTTTACCTTTGTGTACGCTTATAATTTTTGTAAAATATGTCGATGGTTCTTCAGTTCCGCATGCTCAGTGATGAGAATGACAATTTCGTACGTGACTATGAGGTGATGTACGATATGTCGCTGTTCGATTTCCATAAATTCATACTCGAATCGCTCGGGTATGACGATTGCATGGCTTCGTTCTTCACGGTCGATGACCGTTGGGAGAAACTGCATGAATTTACGGCGGTAGACATGGGCGGCGACAGCGAGTCGACTTCGGCCATGGAGGAGACTACCCTCGGGCAGATTATCCACAACCACCGCGACCGTCTCATATATCTTTTCGACATGTTCGCCGACCGGGCTTTCTATATTGAACTTACGGGTGCCAAGGAGGCGGAAAAGGGGTTCGAGTATCCCCGTGTGGCCTTTGAGAATGCCCCTGCCCCCGACCAGTACGATCCCGATGCGGTAAGTTCGGACGAAGGTTCGATATTCGAAGAGATGATGGGTGACTTCAACGATTTCGAAGGCGACGACAACTACGACGATGAATACTAAACGGCTGATCGTGGTGGTCGGTGCCACCGGTTCCGGCAAGACGGATCTGAGCATTCGTCTTGCCCGGTATTTCGATGCACCGATACTGTCGACCGATTCGCGTCAGATTTACCGCGGTCTGCCGATAGGTACCGCACAGCCTACGGCCTGGCAGTTGGCTGCTGCCGAGCATCATTTTATAGCCACACACGACATAACCGAGAATTTCAGCTGCGGCGAATTCGAAGTGCAGGCCCTGGCTCTGCTCGACAGGCTTTTTGCCAGTCACGATACGGTTATTGCCGTAGGCGGTTCGGGGCTGTATGTTCAGGCTCTGTGCGAAGGCATGGACGATCTGCCGCATGCCGACGTGCAACTTCGGGAAGAGTTGAACCGCCGTCTCGACAACGAAGGACTGGGTTCATTGCTCGAAGAGCTGCGCCGGCTCGACCCGGAATATTATGACAAGGTCGACCGCAACAATCCGGCAAGAGTCCTGCGGGCCCTGGAGGTATGTCTTCAGACCGGACGCCCGTATTCGTCCATGCGCACGGGCGAACGGCGCAAACGCGATTTCCGGATTGTGAAAATAGGCATTGAAATGGACCGGGGCGTGTTGTATGACCGCATCAACAGACGTGTGGACGCCATGGTCGCGGACGGGCTCGAAGAGGAGGCACGGGCCGTGTATCGGTTCCGTAATCTCAATTCGCTGCAAACGGTGGGATACAAGGAGATGTTTGAGTATTTCGACGGCGCAATTTCGTTTGAAGAGGCCGTTGACCTTATCAAACGCAACACGCGCAGATATGCAAAACGCCAGATGACATGGTTCCGCCGTGACGGCGGGATACGCTGGTTCTCAAACGGAGAGTTTGACGCCGTGGTGAAATATGTTTTGGATAATAAAATATAATGTGCTATTTTTGCATCGCTTCGACAGAGGCTGTGTCGCTCGAATGGTGGAATAGGTAGACACGCCGGACTTAAAATCCTGTGGCCAGCAATGGCCGTGCCGGTTCGACCCCGGCTTCGAGTACGATCGCATGATTGGAGAATCCGTTTGACGGGTTCTCTTTTTTAATTATTATGCCGCCATTAACCCGTTTTTTGCCACATTCCGGCCATGTCGATTTGGTTTTCTCAAAAAATGCACTATCTTTGTAGCCGTAATTCAGAAAAGAGGTCGTCCGACCTCGATTGAAATCACGAAAATATTTAACGCTTAACCGAAAAATATGCAGGACTCAGTTGCGCTCGAAGGCAAAACCATAGCCGAATTGCGCGAAATAGGTAAGGTATTGGGAATAACCGATACTTCATTGAAGAAAAAAGCACTTGTAGCCAAGATAATGGAGGTGGCCGCAGCCGGGGATTCCGGTGCGTCGGATACGGCCGACACGGCAGCCAAGCCGGCTGAACAACCGGCAAAACGCGGACGCCGCCCGCGCATGAGCGGCGTAAAGGTAGGCGGTGCTCCGAAAACGCAGGAACAGTCTCGTGACGTTCTGGAGCAGGGCCAGGATACCGCAGTTGATACGTCAGCCCCTTCCGAAGAGAAGAAGACCGCTGAAGCGAAAACTCCGGAAGTGCCTCAGAAACGCCGCGGCCGTAAGCCTAAGGCGGCCGCTGTCGTGGAAGATACAGTTGCGGAAAACCTTTTCGACAGAGATGAAGAGGCTGAAAAGGAGACTTCGGACAATATCGCCGCCGTGCAGGAACCACAGGTTGCTCAGCATATTGACGATATGCCCAAATCCGAGGTCGTTACGAAGGACGATTTTACCGGAGAGATTGCCGGCGAGGGTGTCCTTGAGATAATCCCTGACGGATATGGTTTCCTGCGCTCGGCCGATTATAACTATCTCAACTCTCCGGACGACATATATGTATCGCCGTCGCAGATCAAACTGCTCGGACTGAAATCCGGCGATACGGTGTGCGGCATTATCCGCCCGCCGAAGGAGGGCGAGAAGTATTTCCCGCTGGTCAAGGTAACCGAAATAAACGGCCTTGCACCCGAATACATACGCGACCGTGTGCAGTTCGAATATATGACCCCTCTGTTCCCGAGCGAGAAGTTCAATCTTACGGGTAACGGTCACAACAACCTGTCGAACCGTATTGTGGACCTCTTCTCGCCTATCGGCAAGGGCCAGCGCGGCCTGATCGTGGCACAGCCCAAGACAGGTAAGACCATGCTCCTGCAGTCTATCGCCAACGCCATTGCCGACAACCACCCCGAGGTGTACATGATCGTGCTGCTGATCGACGAGCGTCCGGAGGAGGTTACGGAGATGGCCCGCAACGTAAAGGCCGAGGTTGTGGCCTCGACATTCGACGAACAGGCTTCGCGCCACGTCAAGGTGGCCGAGATGGTGCTCGAGAAGGCCAAGCGCATGGTCGAGTGCGGACATGATGTCGTCATCTTCCTCGATTCTATTACACGTCTGGCGCGAGCATACAACTCCGTGCAGCCGGCTTCGGGCAAGGTGCTGTCGGGCGGTGTCGATGCCAATGCGCTGCACAAGCCAAAGCGCTTCTTCGGAGCGGCCCGCAATACCGAAGAGAAGGGTTCCCTGACAATCATAGCTACGGCACTTATCGATACCGGCTCGAAAATGGACGAAGTCATATTCGAGGAGTTCAAGGGTACGGGTAACATGGAGTTGCAGCTCGACCGCAAACTCTCGAACAAGCGTATCTACCCTGCCGTCGACGTCATAGCGTCGGGAACACGCCGAGAGGACCTGCTGCTGCCGCGTGAAGTCATGAACCGTACATGGGTGCTGCGCAAGTATCTTTCGGACATGACCACGGTCGAGGCCATGGAGTTCCTGCAGAAGCAGATGAACATGACCGACTCGAACGAGGAGTTCCTTGCAACGATGAACCAGTAATGGCCATGAAGAGAATCGCATTGTTGCTGTTGATGCTGCCTGTCGTCTCCTGTGCTTTCGGTTGGGGGCAGAAAGGGCACGATGTTACGGCATATATTGCCGAATGCAACCTTTCGCCCGACGTGTATCGCAAGGTTGTCAAGGCTCTCGGAGGGCATTCGCCGGTGTATTATGCCAATTGGCTCGACAATGCCAGCCATACCCGTGAGTATGCCTATACGAAAACGTGGCATTATGCCAATGTCGACAAGGGGCTGACTTTCGAGGTGATGCCGCGTAACAAGAAGGGCGATGTCGTATCGGCGGTGACGGACCTCGTGGAAAAATTGAAGGCCGGAGGCCTTGACCCGCAGACCGAAGAGCTCTATCTCAAGATGCTCATACACCTTGTCGGAGACATGCACTGCCCCATGCATGCCGGCCATCTGTCGGACCTGGGCGGTAATACGATACCGGTAAAGTTCTTCTCGAACAAGACGAATCTCCATTCGGTATGGGACACCGCGTTGGTCGAGGCTGCACACAAGTGGGGATACACCGAATGGCAGAGCCAGATAGACCGCCTGTCGGACGAGCAGAAGGAGACGACCGTGTCCGGCGGACCGGTAGAATGGTTCAAACAGACGCTCGACGTATGTACCGAGGTGTACGAATACACCCCGCCGAAGAGCGTGATATCGTATGACTACATAGCCAAGTACACGCCTGTCATTGAACAGCAGCTGCTGCGCGGCGGACACCGTCTGGCAAAGTTGCTCAACGACATATACGCCGACAAATAACAGTCCGGCATGAACAGTTTGTGCGGAATCCTCTTTGCTGGGATCCCGCACTTTTTATTTTTGCAGTTTCCGATAGTCGAGCGGGGATATACCAGAGCGGCGCTTGAAGAATTTGCCGAAAGCCGACTGGTCCGAGAAGTTCAGAATAGACGTTATCTCCTGTATGGAGAGTTTCGATGTGGCAAGCAGCGATCGCGCATCGCTGTACAGCATGCCGAAGATGAAATCCGAGGCGCTTTGTCCCGTAATGCGCTTCATGATCAACGACAGATAGTGCTCCGATATGTTCAGCCGCGAAGAGTAGAACGTGACCTTGTGCTCCTGCCGGTAATTGGCCACGAGAAGTTCGATGAACGACTTGGCGATGTTCTGGTCTCGCGCCGAATCCGCCGGCAGGAGCTCCTGCCGGTCGATTATGTCGCTGGTGTCGAGATAGAATGCAAGCAGACGGTTTAGTATGACCTCGTCACGGTACAGATGCCGTGTGTCGTTTACGGCGGCTTCGACCGCATCGATGCGTGACGATATTTTTACAGCCGACTCTTCGTCGAGCTGCATGACGGGCGTATTGTACAGGCGTGCTCCGTATTTTATGCGCCTGTATATCATGTCGGTGGCGTCCATGCGGTTCATGAACTCCTCGCTTACCATCATGCAGATACAGCTGAAATCGTCGGAGCATTGGCTGACCAGGCATAAATGTGCTACGGAGATCAAGATTATAGTCCCCGATTTAAGCCTGTATGGCTCGCCGTTTATCCACATCTCACCCGTGCCGGAACATATGAGTATGGCGCTTGTGGCGTCTATGTATGATTCGGTCTGGAATACGCGGCGCGCCCCGTCTGCGTCGAGACAAATGCAATCCACGCTTCTGCGTGTCTGGTTTTGACGTCCGATTGCAGCCGCAATTTCTGCAATAGTCCTGATGTCATGTTGTGGCGCTTTCATTTTGGTCTTGCATTGGGCTCGTACAAATGTACTGTAAATATGGGTTATGTCCAAATAAAACCAATTTTATGCATTTTGAATTTTCCCGGAAAAGACCGCTTTCGCGACCTTTGCAGCACCAAAATCAACAATGCATCAAGATGAAAAGACAGATTTGTGCGCTTGTACCTATCCTTGCCGTAATATCAATATGCGGGTATGCGCAGGACGAACGGTACTATCAGATGAGCATCGATGAAATGTTCGAACTTGCCGACGCGAACAGCAAAAGCATAAAGACATACGAGATATATGAACGCGAAGCGGACCAGTCGGTGCGCAATGCACGCAACGACAGATTGCCGTCGATAGAATTTTCCGCTTCGGCAAGTTATCTCGGTGACGGCTGGATGGCCGACCGCAACTTCTCTAACGGCATGAATGCGCCGATGCCCCATTTTGGCAACAACTTCGCGGTAGAGGCCGCGCAGGTGGTCTATGCAGGAGGATCCGTGTCGAGCAATATAGCCATGGCCAAACTCA
>DXGW01000158.1 GCA_019113665.1 Candidatus Alistipes excrementipullorum | reverse complement strand
CCGCTGTTAAGACCGTATCCCGGAATCATCGGCTGCGAGAATGCCATGATTTCGGCCGAGGTGATGTCGGCAGTGCGACGGTAGATCTCGTTTATCAGCGAATTGATATCGTCTCCCTTTTCAGTACGTTCTTCCCAAGGTCTCAGTCGCACGATAAACATACCGTTAGACGCGCCCTGACCACTGATCATGGCATTACCTGTAACCTTGGCATATTGCGAGATCTGCGGGATAGAACTGATGCGCTTGTCTATTTCGTCCATGATGTTCTTCGTCTCCTGCAGGCTGTTTCCCGGAGATGTGCGGACATCGACAAAGATGGTTCCCATGTCCTCCTGAGGCACAAGGCCTGTTTTGGTCGTCTTCATCATGAAGACCAGAGCCGCACATGCGATGACCAGCAAGACGCCGGCAAGCCATTTGCGCTTGAGCATGAATGTCACGCCTCGGCAGTATTTCGACACCAGACGGTGGAATGCCGTATCGAACGCCATGTGGAAACGCGACGAGAAACTGAGCTTGCCGCCATCTGCCGCAGTCATGTGCGGAGTCATTATCAGGGCACAGAGTGCAGGGCTGAGCGTCAATGCATTCAGAAGCGAAATGGCAACGGCCACAGCCATGGTCAAACCGAACTGCGTGTAGAATGTACCGGTAGTACCGCCAATGAAGCTGACAGGTATGAATACGGCCATGAATACGAACGTCGTGGTGACAAGGGCCGATGTTATGCCGTCCATTGCATCGATAGTGGCGAGATAAGACGATTTGTAGCCTTCATCGAACTTGGCCTGGACGGCCTCGACCACGACTATGGCATCATCGACGACTGTTCCGACGACAAGTACCAATGCGAACAGTGTCAGCATGTTAAGGCTGAATCCGGCCACATACAGGAAGAAGAACGTACCGACGAGCGACACGATTATGGACAATGCCGGAATGAATGTCGACCGCAGACTCTGCAGGAACAGATACACGACCAGCACGACAAGAATGATTGCCTCGATAAGGGTCTTGATCACATTATGGATCGATGCGTCGAGAAAATCCTTCGTACTCATCAGGTCGACCAGTTCCATGCCCTTTGGCAGTGTCTCGGAAATTTCGGCTACGACCTTGTCAATCTCCTCGATAATCTCATTGGCATTCGAACCCGACGTCTGTGAGATCATGATGTTGCACCCCGGGTGTCCGCTCATCTCTCCGATATAGCTGTATCCCATTGAGCCGAGTTCAATTGTGGCCACGTCCTTCAACCGCAGGACCTCACCGCTCGGCAAAGCCTTTATTACGATCTCTTCATAGTCAACCTCCTGTTCGTAACGTCCGCGGTATTTCAGGACATACTGGAACGTGTTGTCAGACTCGGCACCGAGAGTACCGGTAGCCGCCTCGACATTCTGCTCATTGAGTATCGCGGTGATATCGGAAGGCATCAGCCCGTATTTCATCATCTTGTTGGGATCGAGCCATATGCGCAGCGAGTAGTCGTAACCCATAACGTTGACCTCACCGACGCCGGCGATACGCGCAAGGCGCGGCTCGATGTTGATTTTCAGATAATTGTTCAGAAAAGCCTCGTCAAAAGAGTCATCGGGGCTGTAGAGTGACAATATCTTGATGTTGCTTGTCTGACGCTTGCGGACGGTTATACCGCTCTTTGTAACTTCGGCAGGCAATACACCCTGGGCCGTCGCTATTCGGTTCTGGACATTGACCGTTGCCATGTCGGGGTCCGTTCCCTGACGGAAATAGACGACAATTCTTCCCTGGCCCGTATTGGCACTCGTGGAGGTCATGTACATCATGTTCTCGACACCGTTCAGCGCCTCCTCGAGCGGGACTACGACACTCTTCAACACGGTTTCGGCATTGGCTCCGGTATATGTGGCCGATACGCTCACGGTCGGAGGTGCAATCTCAGGAAACTGTTCGATAGGCAGCTGCACAAGGCCTATCAATCCCAATATCAGAATGACAACCGATATTACACCGGCCAGAATAGGCCGGTCGATAAATGTTCTGATCTTCATAATCTGCCGTTATTTTGCCGATTCGACACTTTCAGAAGTCTTTACGACCGTGCCTTCACGTACCAGTCCGGCACCTTCGGCAATTATCGTATCGCCGACTTTGAGGCCAGACTCCACGATGTAGTTGTTTCCGTCATTATACTTGTACACCTGTATTTGCGCCGACTGCGCTTTGCCGTCTACAACCTTGTACACGAAAATCTTGTTCTGTATCTCGTATGTGGCCGCCTGCGGGATAACTATGCAATCCTCACGGCTTACGGGAATGCCAATCGTTCCGTTGCCGCCATTTCGCAGCAGATGTGCGGGATTATCGAAGACAGCACGGAAACCGACGGCACCGGTACTCTCGTCTATCGTACCGCTGATAGCGTTGATCCTGCCTTCATGCCCGTATGTCGCGCCGTTGCTCATAACGAGGCTTACGGCCGGCATTTTCGACCTTGCATCTGACAGCGACCCGTATTGTTGTATGAGATCGAGCATCTGGTTTTCGGCCATCGAGAAATATGCGTATATCTCCGAATCGTCGGTTACCGTAACCAAAGGTTCGGATATGCTGCTGCTCACAAGTGCTCCGACACGGTAGGGTATCATACTCGCCACTCCGTTGACAGGGCTTTTGACCTCGGTATACGACAGGTCACTGCGGGCTTTCGTCTCCTCGGCCTTTGCCTGTGCCAGCGCAGCCTGCGCCTCCAGCAACTCGTTTACCGCCATTTGGCGATCGAAATCCGACACGACATGTTCCTTGAAAAGTTCCTCCTTGCTGTCAGCCGTCAGCTGTGCCGTACGCAACTTGGCTTCGGCGCTCTTGACATTTGCCACGGCCACATCGAGAGCTGCCCGATACGGCACCTGGTCTATGACAAACAGGACCTGCCCCTTTTTGACGGCATCGCCCTCGTCTATGCATATGTCGGTTATTACGCCGCTGACCTGCGGGCGTATCTCGACCGTTTGGCGGCCACGCAATGCGGCTGCATAGTTCGACGTTAATGTCAGGTCACTGGTCTGTACGGTCAAAGTCCTGTAGTCTCCGCCGGACACGTTCTGACGATCCCCGTTGCACGCGCTCAAAAACAGCAGGCAAAGGAGCAGTGGATAGGTGCTTGCTTTCATCTTTTTTATATGTTTTGAATTTATGATTCGCATACAGTAACGCAAAATTATGGAATAGTTGTGCTAAGGCTGTCCGAGTGGTGACGAACGCGGAAAATGTGGTGACGAATGCCGCGGAAAGGCACGGTGGTAATTAATCGTTAAAGTCGTATCTTTGTATCGTAACATAACACGCGAAAATGACATACACCAGGATTCCCATATACATCGATTTTCTGTTTTGCGCCATAATCATACCTCTTGTCATAACACTGCTGCCGGTGGACAAATGGATCGTCAACAACATGGCCTTTCTCATAACACTTATCGTATATATATACGGACTGTACACTGTATATAGGATAGCCAACATACCGCAGCTGTTCATGCAAAAGAAATATCTGACCATAACAATACTGCTGTCGGTGTTGATTGCGGTGACCGTACTGTTCACCTATTTCCCCATGCCAAATACCGGTGCGCAGACGGACGCCCGGCAGATGGCCATACGTATCGACATACGCACACAGACCATATGGGTCTTCTTCCTCATGATAACCGGCTTTTCGCTCGCCATAGAACTCCTGTTCGAACTTTTCCGCCAGATATTGTCGAAACAGGAGATCGAGGCCGAGAAAAACAAGGCCGAACTGGCCCTCTACAAGGCACAGATCAACCCGCACTTCCTCTTCAATACACTGAATACGCTCTATGCGATGGTCGTGTCGGGTTCGGACAAGACCGAATCGGCCTTTGTCAAATTTTCCGACATTCTGCGATACATGTACACGCAGGCGGCCTCCGACACCATTCCCATAGGCAGCGAGATCGCATACATACGGCAATACGTCGACCTGCAGATGCTGCGTCTGAACCGTCACACGCATGTTGATTTTACCGTAGACGTCGACAACGAGCAGACGCTTGTTCCGCCGATGATACTGATAACGTTCGTGGAAAACGCATTCAAGTACGGCACATCGCCGGACACGGACTGCACGATATACATATCGATAAGCCTTCATGACAACTTACTGCGGTTCGAAACCGAGAACTCGATAATGCAGCCGAGAACAAATGACAGTTCGGCCATCGGCATGGACAACTGTCGCAAACGTTTGGGTCTGCTGTATCCAGGCCGGTTCGAACTTGAGTCAACGACCGTCGGGAATATATTCCGCACCCGCCTTAACATCAGACTGAAATGAAAGAGATAACCTGCATAGCAATTGACGACGAGCCGATGGCGCTGCTCGTCATCGAGCAGTTCTGCCGCCGCAAGGGCGGAATGGAACTGACCACATACAGCGAGCCGCATGTCGGACTGGAGGCAATACGCCGCCGCAAGCCAGACCTGGTCTTTCTCGACATACAGATGAACAGCATCAACGGCCTTGAGATCGCCGACATGCTTCCGCAGGAGTGCTGCTTCATCTTCACGACGGCACATGCCCGTTATGCTCTCGACGGCTTCGATCTCGATGCCGTGGATTTCCTTCACAAACCATTCTCGTATGAACGTTTCGAAACGGCAGTCGACAAGGCCTTGCGCCGTATTGAGGCACACCGCTCCCTGGGCTCCGAAAACATCGTCGTCAAACAGGAATACACCAATGTGAGCATACCGATATCGGATATTCTCTATATCGAAGCACTCGGCAACTACGTCAAGATCGTGCGGGCTTCGGGCGGTCATGTACTGACACGGGCCAATCTCAAGGCGGTAACCGACATGCTGCCGGAATCGATGTTCCTGCGCATACACCGCTCATATGTCGTCTCCATCGCAGCCGTAGATTCATTCACCCGCTCGCGTGTATTACTACGGAACAGGGAGTTGTCGCTGCCGATAGGCCAGCAATACGCAGCACACGCTACCGAAATACTCGGCGGGCACTAACGGCGGGACGGCACACACGCCATCAGTTGTTGGCCGTGTTGTCGATGTACTCCCGTTTTATCATATTACGGATAGATTTGAAAGTGGGGTGTATGGCCTTGTATGGCCGTATAAGGTCACTTTCGTGTATGAAGAAGAGTAGCAGGCACAGTATGCCGAGCAACGACAACCAGCCGAATATCTCTTTCATCGATACCATCATAGCCTGTTGCTGCAATGCACCGACCAGTTCACCGAACGGCATGTGCGATGCCTCGGGATTGACATTGTCGAGAGTAGACCCGAGCACAAGAGCGTTTTGCTTTGTGAATACCTTGAATATGTGGTCTATGGCTGCACCGCCGATCGCGCCGCCCAGCGATGCGCTGACAAAAGCCTGCATCGACAAGGACTGTGCGAAGTGCGGGAATACCGGTATGCGCGTCAATGCTGTCAGGAAACATGCTCCGAGAATCACACATGCGCTTCCACGCAGGAAAAGCGGCAGAATCAATGCTCCCTTCGGAAGGTTGTAGTCTATGGTGAAGTAAAAGGAGATACAGTATAGCGTGGCGGCTCCGAAAGCTATGGCAGCAGTGGTTTTGTACGGCCATTTGCGCACGGCAAAAGTCCTCCATGTAAACAGTACCCCTAAGACCACACCGGCGAGCACCGCCCAGTTCAGGAAAGCCATATTCAGAGAGTCGTAACCGAGAACCGCACCCGCATATAGATTTTCGATCATGTGCGAAGGTGCCAGCAGCAGATCGAAAACCAGATAAAGCAGCAGTGTCTTCCATACGACCGGATAGCATATCGTATCTATCGTTATGTAGGGGTGGCGTATGAACGAAGCCCGCCACAGGTTCAGTGGAAGGCATACGACAGCCAATACAGTGGCCATACGTATATACACCGACTCGAACCAGTCATAATAATCGCCGTAGTTGCAAACGAAAAGTGCCGACAACACCGTAATTCCCCACAGCACGCCTCCAAGCCAGTCTATTCCATAGAGCGGCAGCTTGCGCATGGCGCGGAAAGTACGGAACAGCAGGGTAGTTGCAAGCAGCAGCAGTAACTGCAGGCCTATCACCAGCCAGTGCATGTATCTCCATTCTGCAAGGAAAGCGACATATGTGGTCGTAATGCCGGTCAGCTGTATCGAACCGTGCACCATAAGCTGTATGCAGCAGAAAAAGACCGACATGTCACGCACTGGCGTCAGCCACAGCTGTATGGTTGACATGCATTCGAATGTACCCCACATGCGGAATACGCCGGCGACAAAACATGCGGCGAACAACACCGGCAGGGAGCCCGTATTCATGCATGCGAGATTGCAGGCTATGATCATGACCGAACATACGGTAAACGCCACCTTTGAAGGGAACCTGAATTTCAGCCTGAACATCACGGTGAAGGTCAGCGCCATACCTACCATCGAGGCATAGCCGGCCATCATTATGTCCTCCTGCATCAGGGTGGTCGATCCGACCATCTGGCTGATGGCCGCGAGGTATACGCCGCCGGACAGCTGGAAGATAGCCACAAAACAGATGATGATCCACGGTTTTACCTTCTCGGGGACGAAACTCCTTATCGCGGGTATCGAGAACGGGGCAGTTGCATGCATGGCATCAGTATTTTACTTCGCACTCGACATTCATACCGGCACGCAGGCGGGCCATATCGAGAGAGTCGTTGTCGGCGGTAAACTCTATTCGCACTGGAATACGCTGTTCCACCTTTACGAAATTACCGGCCGAATTGTCCTGCGGTATCAGCGAGAAACTGGCTCCGGTGGCGCGGGATATGGACCTGACCATGCCCGAGAATACGACACCCGGAACAGCATCGACCTTGATGTCGACCTGTTGGCCTTCGGCGATGTTGGCCGTCTGCGTCTCCTTGTAATTGGCTACGACCCATATGTCATTGGCGTCGACTATGTCGACTATCGTCTGTCCGGGCTGTATCAGCTGGCCCTCCTGTATGTTCTTGCGTCCGGTAGTACCGTCACACGGCGCAAGTATAACGGTGTACGATAGGTTCAAACGGGCAAGGTCGAGGGCCGCTTCCGCCAGCTTTATGCCTGCTTCGGTCTGGTCAAGACGCTGTGCCTGCTCCTGTTTCATCAGCGACGTCGACCTGCGCTGGCGCAACAGCAGTTCATAACGGGTAATGTCATTCTTGATGACCAGACCTTCGTTGTATTTTGCACGGATATCCGACAACAGGCACCGTGTCTGTTCGATGTTCTTGCGGAAAACGGCCGACTGGTTGTCGAGTTTGTAGAGTTCGAGATAGTCTCCGACAAGCATGAAACGCACGTTCTGGCGGTTGTTCTCCGTATTCAGTTGGGCCTGCCGGTAGTTGAGTT
>DXGW01000157.1 GCA_019113665.1 Candidatus Alistipes excrementipullorum | reverse complement strand
GAGAGATGAAAGCCATGTCATGGTGCGAATTGCAATAGTTTTATTATATTTGTCATTCGTAATCGAATAAGATAAACCGACCGCTCATGTTCAAAACATATATAAGGCTGCTGGGGTTTGCAAAACCGTTGAGCCGCTACGCCGTCCCCTATTTCTTCTATGCAGCCTTGCATGCCGTATTCAACACGTTCAACTACGTGATGATCATTCCGATCCTGGATACGATGTTCTCGGAAGGGTACCAGTTTACGCCCGTCTACGAGATGCCCAAAATCCGCCTTAACGGAGATTTCCTGTCGGAGTTTCTCAATTATCTCTATACCATTACCTTCGGCGAGTACAAGGTCGTCAACGTGCTGCTGTTGCTGGCGGTCGTGCTGCTTGTTACCAACTTCCTGAGCAACCTGTTCCGTTATCTGGGCGGCTATACCGTCGAGTCGATGCGTGCCAATACGCTCCAGCGCATGCGCAACGACATGTTCGAGAACATAATCGGTATGAACGTCGGCTATTTCAGCGACCAGCGCAAGGGCGACATCATATCGAAGATCACGTCGGACGTGATGATGGTGCAGTTCTGCATCACCAATACCCTGCAGGTAGCCTTCCGCGAGCCTTTCCTCATCATCGGATTCCTCTTCCTGATGTTCAGCATATCGTGGGAGCTGTCGGTCTTCTCGATCATCTTCCTCCCGCTTGTGGGTGTGGTCATCGGCAGCATCGTGAAGCGTCTGCGTCACCCGGCCAAGAAGGGTCAGGAGCGCATGGGCGACATGGTGAGCGTCCTCGACGAGGCTCTTTCGGGCATCAAGGTGGTAAAGAGCTATACGGCCGAGGGGTATGTGAAGCGCAAGTTCCGCAACCTGAATGCCGAATTTACGCGTCTGGTCCTCTCGATGGCCCGCAAGCAGCAGCTGGCATCGCCCATGAGCGAGTTCCTCGGAATATCGGCCGTCTCGGTCATTCTGATCTTCGGCGGCATGCTCGTGATGAACGGGTCGCTGAGCGCCGCAGGGTTCATAGCCTTCATTGCGGCATTCTCGCAGATTACACGCCCCGTGCGTTCGTTCATAGACCAGTTCGCCAACATCAACCAGGGTATTGCGGCCGGTGAGCGCATATTCTCGATAATCGACGCCCGCAGCGAGATTACGGACGCCCCCGACGCCGTGGAGTTCGAAGGCCTGAAGGAGTGTATCGAGTTCCGCAACGTATGTTTCAGCTATGACGGCTCACGCGAGGTCCTCGACAACATCTCGTTCGAGATACGCAAGGGCGAGACCGTGGCCATAGTAGGCCCGTCGGGCGGCGGAAAGTCGACTCTCAGCGAGCTGATACCCCGCTTCTACGATGCTACGTCGGGTGATATCCTCATCGACGGCCGCAGCATACGCAGCTATACGCAGGAGAGCCTGCGCGAGCACATGAGCGTCGTGGCTCAGGAGACCGTGCTTTTCAACGATACCATCGAGGGCAATATCGCACTCGGCAAGGCCGGCGCAACGCATGGCGAGGTTGTCGAGGCGGCCAGGGTGGCCAATGCCCATAACTTCATAATGGAGGCCCCCGAAGGGTATCAGACCAATATCGGCGACCGCGGCGTCAAGCTGTCGGGCGGTCAGCGCCAGCGCCTGAGCATTGCCCGTGCCGTGCTCAAGAACCCCGAGGTGTTGATTCTCGACGAGGCTACGTCGGCACTCGATACCGAGAGCGAGATGCTGGTGCAGGAGGCGCTCAATTCGCTGCTCAAGGGACGTACGTCGGTGGTCATCGCACACCGTCTGAGTACGATCCACAATGCCGACAAGATCATCGTGATCGACCAGGGCCGTATCGCCGAGCAGGGTACACACTCTTCGCTGATGGCCAAGGGCGGTATCTACGCCAAACTTATCGAGATGCAGAACATCGCATAGAGCCTGCAATGCAGACAGTCATAATTCCGATGCGGCAATCGCCGCATCGGAATTTTTTGGTTTGGCGGGCGAGATTACGGCGTGAATGTGACAGGTTTCCCGATATTTATTCGTATCTTTACAATGATTACAGGTTTGATAATCCGATAAATAGACCATATCATGAAAAACATCTGCATCTTCCGCTCCGTACGTGAACGGCGCGGAATTTCCGCCCGGGTTCTGCCGCTTGCGGCGATCTGTCTTACGGCTCTGCTTCCGGTTGCCTGCGCACAGCCCGAGATAAGGACGGAACTGCCCGTGAAGCAGACCCTTCAGCCGCTTTCGCCCGTAGGTGAGGCCCGCGGCGTATTTCCCGGCAGGGTAGCGTGGAGTTATGCCCCCGGGGCGGCACGTTGGGACGGCGGCGACGGTTTCTGGTTCCTTGACGGCCGCAATTCGCAGGAGGCCTGCGACTGGCTTGTCGGGAGCGCCCTGTGCACCCTTACAGGTACCGGTTCGGCGGCTGAGGCCTGGAGTGTGCTTTTCACGTCGGCAAACAGCAGCCGCTCGCGGGGCGGGCGCGGTTATGTCGCCGGGGAGACTGTCACCATCAAGATCAACAACAACAATACCTATTCCCATGCCGACAACGAGGAGATCAACGCCTCGCCGCAGCTGGTGCTTGCCCTGCTGAAGAGCCTTGTCGGGCAGGGCGGCGTGCCGCAGTCGGACATCATCGTGGCCGAGCCGAGCCGCTTTATCACCGATTACCTCTTCGACAAATGCCATGCGGCATTTCCCGATGTGCGCTATGTGGACAATGCCGGCGGTGACGGGCGTGTCAAAAGCGAGTATGAGGCCGACGCCATGGCCTACTCGCAGGACAACGGACCGCTGGCCCGCGGCATTTCGACGGCATTCACCGAGGCCGATTACGTTATCAACATGGCTTTGCTGAAGGGGCATGTAGGTCAGGGTGTCACCCTGTGCGGCAAGAACTGGTACGGCACGATGAGCATACACGCCGACTGGCGCAAGAACTTCCACAACAACTTCAACCAGAGCCGTGACGGTGCGGCTAAATATATAACCTTCGTCGATTTCATGGGCCATGAGGATCTGGGCGGCAAGTGCATGCTCTACCTTGTCGACGGCCTGTACGGGTGCCGCAATGTCGGCGGCAAGCCCGGACCGAAGTGGCAGATGCAGCCTTTCGGCGGCGATTGGCCCTGTTCACTCTTTGCCAGCCAGGATCCTGTGGCCATCGACATGGTCGGTGTCGATTTCCTGACCAACGAATTTCCCGACATGCCCGATGTAGATTACTCCGACATGTACCTTTCGGAGGCTGCACAGGCCGGCAATGCGCCGTCGGGCACGGTCTATGACCCCGAAGGCGACGGTACGCCTGTCGGGAGCCTCGGTGTGGCCGAGCATTGGGACAATGCCGATGACAAGCGTTATTCGCGCAATCTGGGGCGGGACGCAGGTATTGAGCTGGTGCGTACGGAGAAGGATTTCCGATAGGAAAGACCGCATATGGACAAGACGAGAGCGGCTGAACAATCTGTTCAGCCGCTCTCGTCTTATCGCCGTTTCGGGAGCCGATGCTAACCCGTTCACCTGCACGGCTCCCTGCCGCATGCAATCTGGCGGCGCAACGGACGATAATATTTTAGTGCTCCTAACGGAAGCAGAACCAGTTGAAGTTGGCACGGCCCTTGGTCAGCGTCAGGCGTACGGTGTGCTTGCCTGCCGCGATGTGCACGGGAACCGATGCCGTTCTCCACGTTGTCTCGTCGCCGGTCTTGGGCAGCGAGATCGGTGTCTCCGCACCGTCGATATCGAGGGTGAATTGTCCGTCGATGGGGTTGGCGTAGCGCAGCAGCAACTCTCCGCTGCCCGTAGGCCATTGCGGTGTCAGGTCGGTTTCGGCAGGTTCGTCCGATTCCTCGGATACGTTTGCAAAGTATGACCCTGCCGGAATCTCGACGGCTCCGTTGGGACGGTCTTGAGTGTCGGTGTATCCGGTATTGAACGTGCCGGCCGACATGTCTCCCGAATTCGAAGGCATGTTGTATCTGCCGTTGAGCAACGTGATGTCGGGTTTGCCCTGTAATCCGGGTTCGGCATTGACGCTTACGTTGATCTTGACGTATTCTCCCTCGGCCGGTGTAGTGGACAGTTCGAGAATCCACAGGTCCGATTCTCCCGAATAGCAGGGGTCGCCATAGTATGAGAATACGGCATTGTCTAATGATACTGTTTCGGGAGTGGGTTCCTGATAAGTACCGTCGTGTTCTGAATTTGTTGAGCCGTTGTTACATGATGTGAATAGGATTGCGGCTGCAAGTAAGAGAGACGAAAATTTAATAAACAGACTTTTATGTCGGGTATTTTTAATTAAAGGTATGGATCCGAGCCCGTTTGCACGGGTCGTCGGATCCGTGACAAATATAGCGAAATTAGCTGAATGATAGTGTGTCTGCCGGATCTTTTGTGTAAAAAAAGGCCCTTGTCGCGGGCTTTTTTATCGTGATGTGCCTGATTCCGGGGTTTCTTCTTGTTGCAGCCCCGTAACTGCAACGGAAGACCGGGCAGTGTCTTCACACTGCCCGGTCTTCACGTTATTGTTTCACCATTCCGGATATGCCGGTTATTTGCGTCTGCTCTCCTTGGCCTCGATGCACTCGGTGGCGTGGGGAACCTTCATCAGACGCTCCTTTGGAATGAGCTTGCCTGTGGTTTTACATATTCCGTAGGTCTTGTTCTCGATACGCACGAGGGCCATTTCGAGGTTGCGTATGAACTTCATCTGGTGAGTGGCCAAACGGCCGTTCTCCTCCTTGGACAACGTTGCGGCGCCCTCTTCCAGGACCTTGTACGTAGGAGAGGTGTCCTCGGTGTCGTTGTCGGAGGTGTGTGTGATCGTCGCACGCAACAACTCATAGTCGGCGCGCGCCACCTCAAGTTTTTTGAGAATGATCTGCTTGAACTCTTCGAGTTCCGCGTCGCTGTATCTCGTTTTTTCGACCTCTGCCATAGTAAAATCCTCCTTGCTTATATATTGATTTATGTAAAATTAAACAAAGTTCGGCAATA
Source organism: Candidatus Alistipes excrementipullorum (assembly GCA_019113665.1). Lineage (GTDB taxonomy): Bacteria > Bacteroidota > Bacteroidia > Bacteroidales > Rikenellaceae > Alistipes > Alistipes excrementipullorum. The sequence continues at coordinate 6,823 of DXGW01000157.1, read as the reverse complement.
TTCCAAATTTTACGGGGCAATCCTACATTTTGGTTATCGCAATCTTGAGCTTCTCGTCGTCCAGGTCGGTTTCGCCCACGAAGTCGCCAGCGGGGTTCGGTGTGCACGAGACCTTCGTGGCGAGTGTCTGCGAGCCGATGTATCCGGCAAAGTCGGCAACGGCGCCTGCGACGGACTCTTTCTCCTCGATCTCGACGGTTATCTTGTCGGTAACCTCGAGTCCCGAATCCTTTCGGAAGTTCTGTATACGGTTTATCAATTCCCGGGCCACACCTTCCTTGCGCAGCTCGTCCGTTACCGTAACATCGAGGGCGACGGTCAGTTTGCCTTCCGAAGCCACCAGCCAGCCGGGCATGTCTTCCGACGTGATCTCGAAATCGGCGGTGCTTACCTCCAGCTTCTCGCCGCCAACCTCGATCGATGTCAGCTCTCCGCCCTCGACTTCGGCGATCTGCTCCTGCGTGAAGCCCGCTACCAGGGCGGCGATCTGCTTCATGTACTTGCCGTACTTGGGGCCGAGCGTCTTGAAGTTGGGCTTGATGCGCTTGGTGATCACGCCTGCGGTGTTGCTTATGAGTTCCAGCTCCTTGACGTTGACCTCGCCGAGTATCAGTCCCTTGACGGCCTCGATATGTTTGGCCGTGGTCGGGTCGAGTACCGGTACCATGATCTTTGTGAGCGGCTGGCGCACCTTGATGTTTACCTTGCGGCGCAGGGCGAGCACCATCGACGATATGCGCTGTGCCAGCGACATCATGTCCTCAAGCTCGCTGTCGATGAGCGACTCGTCGGCCTTGGGGAATACCGAGAGGTGTACCGACCCGCAGTCGTGTGCGCCGCTTACGGCGTTCAGGTCGCGGAATATGCGGTCCGAGATGAAGGGTGCGAACGGAGCCGACAACTGTGCGACTGTCTCCAGACAGGTGTAGAGTGTCTGGTATGCGGCCAGCTTGTCGCGGTCCATCGTGCCGCCCCAGAAACGCTTGCGGTTGAGGCGTACGTACCAGTTCGAGAGGTTTTCGCCGACGAAATCCTGTATGGCGCGGGCCGCAGGCGTCGGGTCGTAGTTCTCGAGCGAATCGGTCACCTCCTTGACCAGCGTATTGAGCAGCGAGATGATCCAGCGGTCAATCTCGGGACGTTCCGATACGGGTATCTGCTCCTCGCGGCCCGTGAAGCCGTCGATGTTGGCGTAGAGCGCGAAGAACGAGTATGTGTTGTAGAGCGTGCCGAAGAACTTGCGGCGCACCTCGTCCACGCCCTCGATGTCGAACTTGAGGTTGTCCCACGGCTGCGAGTTGGATATCATGTACCAGCGTGTGGCGTCGGCGCCGTACTTGTCGAGCACCTCGAACGGGTCGACGGCGTTGCCCAGGCGTTTCGACATCTTGTTGCCGTTCTTGTCGAGCACCAGACCGTTCGAGATGATGTTCTTGAATGCTACCGAGTCGAATAGCATGACGGCTATGGCGTGCAGCGTGAAGAACCAGCCGCGTGTCTGGTCCACACCCTCGGCTATGAAGTCGGCAGGATATACGGCCTCGAACTCCTTGCCTCCGTGCTCGAAGGGGTAGTGCTGCTGTGCATAGGGCATGGCTCCCGAGTCGAACCATACGTCGATGAGGTCGCTCTCGCGCTTCATCGGTTCGCCCTTGGACGATACGAGTATGATCGAGTCCACGTATGGCTTGTGCAGGTCGATCACGTCGGTCGAGTAGTTCTCCTTCGACATGTCGCCGACCTTGAAGTTCCTGTAGGGGTTCTCCTTCATCACTCCGGCGGCTATGGACTTCTCGATTTCGCCCATCAGCTCCTCGATCGAGCCTATGCACTTGAGTTCCGAGCGGTCCTCGGTAGCCCATATCGGCAGCGGCGTGCCCCAGAAGCGCGAACGCGAGAGGTTCCAGTCCACCAATCCTTCGAGCCACTTGCCGAAGCGTCCCGAACCCGTATATTCGGGCTTCCAGTGAATGGTCTTGTTGAGCTCGATCATGCGGTCGCGCAGAGCCGTGGTCTTGATGAACCACGAGTCGAGCGGGTAGTAGAGCACCGGTTTGTCCGTACGCCAGCAGTGGGGGTAGGAGTGGGTATGTTTTTCGATCTTGAAGATCTTGTTCTCGGCCTTGAGCGTTACGGCGATGTCGATGTCGAGCGTGGTGTCGCTATCCTTGAGAGCCTCGTCATAGGCGTTCTTCACGTAGCGGCCCTGCCATTCGCCGTATTTCTTTGCGTCGACGTTGTTGCGGACGAACTCCTCGTCGAGTTCGTCGAGCAGGTAGAATTTGCCCGTGCGGTCGACCATCGGCATCTTCTTGCCGCCCTTCTCGACCATGAACAGGGGCGCTATACCTGCGGCGCGTGCCACGCGGTCGTCATCGGCACCGAATGTCGGGGCGATGTGTACTATACCCGTACCGTCCGACGTGGTGACGAAGTCGCCGACGATTACGCGGAATGCGTCGCCCATGGGCTTCACCCACGGTATGAGCTGTTCGTAGCGAATGCCTTCGAGCTCGGAGCCTTTCCAGACCTTCTCTTCGACAACGAACGTACCCTCCATCTTGGCCGTAAAGTAGCTGCCGACGAGTTCGCGGGCCATGACGACGGTCTGCTCGGCCGAAGTGTAGGGATTGACGCACTTGACCTTGACATATTCGATGTTGGGGCCGACGCAGAGTGCCGTATTCGAGGGCAGGGTCCACGGCGTCGTGGTCCATGCCAGGAAGTAGAGGTCTCCCTGCACGTCGTCGAAGAGTTTTTCGCTCCTGGCGTCGCGGATTATGCGGAACTGCGCCGTGCAGGTCGTATCCTTCACGTCGCGGTAGCAGCCGGGCTGGTTCAGCTCGTGGGTCGAGAGGCCCGTGCCCGCAGCCGGCGAGTAGGGCTGAATGGTATATCCCTTGTAGAGCAGGCCCTTGTCATAGAGCTGCTTGAGCAGCCACCACAGGGTCTCGATGTATTTGTTGTCGTAGGTGATGTAGGGGTCGTCCATGTTCACCCAGTAACCCATCTGGCGGGTCAGGCGCTCCCATGCGCCCGTGAACTTCATCACGTCCGAGCGGCAGGCGCGGTTGTAATCCTCGACGGAGATCTTCTTGCCGATATCCTCCTTGGTTATGCCGAGAGCCTTCTCGACGCCCAGCTCTACGGGCAGGCCGTGCGTGTCCCAACCGGCCTTGCGGTGTATGAGGTAACCCTGCTGCGTCTTGTAGCGGCAGATTATGTCCTTGATGGTGCGGGCCATGACATGGTGTATGCCCGGCATGCCATTGGCCGACGGGGGACCTTCGTAGAAGACGAACGTCGGATGTCCTTCACGTGTAGTGATGCTTTTGTGGAAAGTGTCATCGGCGTCCCACTCCCTGAGCACCTCGGCTGCAAGCGAGGGGAGGTCCAAACCTTTGTACTCCTTGAACTTCATATCTTCGGGTTGTTTGTATTCAGCGTCCGGATCCGCCTGTGACGGCCTGCCTGGTCTGTCTTCGTGCCGCGGGCCGTGCGGTGCGGATTCAAATTTCCGACAAATATACAAAAATATCGGCAGATAACGCCATTTGCATGAAAAACCCTCCGGGCTGAGCCCGAAGGGTTTTTGGGGTTTTGTCTGCATGTACCGCGGCTGCCGGTGGCGACGCGTCGCAGGCGGACTATATCGACATGAGCGTATGTACCGGTGCGATCTTTTCGAGGCGCTCCTTGCCGTCGAGGTCCGAGAGGTGTACGAGGAATATGAACTCCTTGATTTTCACGCCGTAGCTCTTGCCGCCGACCTCAATGCGCATGCCTTCGAACGACCTGGCTATGCCTTCGGCCGTACCGCCCGTAGCCAGCACGTCGTCCAGCAGCGTGATCTCGAAGGTGTCGCCCGTGGGGGTTCCGGCCGCGATGTCGCTCTTGCGGTAGTAGAGCTGGTCGAAGCCGTACTCCTTTTCGATCCTGACCTCCACAAGGTCGCCCTCGTTGAAGGGCAGCTTGCCGCTCTTGCGCATGGGTATGACGTTGGTGACCGTCGGGCTCTTTACGAGCAGCGGCGATGCGAAGAGGAAGCCGCGTGCCTCGGGGGCCGCAACGTTCGGCGTTGTCGTGAACTCCACAAGCCGGTCTATTATCTGGTTGAATACCGCCTTGTCCTGCAGGAACGGAATGATGTCGATGAATTTGATGCCCTTTTTCGGGAAGTCCTGGTAGAATTTTAGTGTGTTGACCATTATCTCGGCATTTAACTTCGCAAACTTAATATTTTTTTGTCAAAAAGCCAACAGCATGTCGTTGAAAAACGGCACTTCCCGTCGTTGCGGGCGTTACTCTCCGTCATCGACCTTCCATATCGTGAAAACGCCCGGAGCCATAAACTTGTCGGCCCGGCCTTCATATGCTACTGCGGAAAGCTCGATCTTTCTGTATTCGGAGTTCGGCGGGACGGTTACGGTTATGTTTCTCGGAGATGTTACGGTAACGGTACATACACCGAAATCTCCGGTTACTGGGAACTGGTCGTCGCGGTTGAACTTTAGCTCTATGGAACGGTATTCCCCAAATATCTCTACAGCCGGTTCTCCGTCAATGCGAAGTAAGTACATATAGTACAAATCTCCGTTTACTGTTATTTCGGCAGTACCACCTTCGGGCCCGAATTCCAAATACCCCGGTTCGAATACTGTCGATTCGTAGTTCCCGTTGACACCTTCGTCCCTGTCGCATGAAGCAACAAGCAACGGCATCACACACAGCAATATGCAATAGAGTCTTTTTATGGGCTTATGGGTTTAAGGGTTGAACAAAAGCCATTGTGTGACCTCGGAAAGAGACTATTCCAAAGTTATGCATAAAATCCCGTAAATCCAAATGGAATCCCTTATTTTTCAGTGGTTTCGGCGACTGTTGCCTTTGCTGTGTCATGTGACGGCTGCAGCCGGCGGCGCAGGTACACCATGTCGCGGAGCAGTATGCCCTCCTCGATTATGGGGGCGGGGTAGTTGTCCGTAAAGAAATCCTTCACGCGGTGCGACGGTGTGAATCCGCAGTTGCGGTAGAAGCGCAGTGTGCCCGGCACCTCGCCGGTGCCGACGGTCATCTCGCCGAAGCGGCCGTGCAGGTGCTCCGCAAGGAACTCGATCATGCGGCGGCCGTACCCGCAGCGCTGCCGGTCGGGACGCGTGGCCAGATTCTTCAGCTCGCACAGACCGCCGCCCTCGTCCGTAACCACGGCGACGGTGCATGTCTGTCCGCCGTCGCGGAGCACGTACATCTCGCCGCGGTCGAGGTAGCGGCCGATCATCTCCATGCTCTCGTCCGCCAGCAGGAGCAGTTCCGCATATTGCAGTTTGTCGCCGGTGACGCGTGTGACGGTGATATTTTTATCCTCCTTGCCCATGACTGAGGCTGATGTCGTTTTGCCGTTAGGCGAATAATGCATACATTTGTCACGTTGCACATGACGTTATGGAACAGGTAATCGATTTCTTCATAGAGTGGGGCTACGTGGGCATCTTCCTCTCGGCCTTCCTTGCCGGCAGCGTGCTGCCGTTCAGCTCCGAACTGGTGCTGGTGGCGCTGGTGCAGGCCGGACTTTCGCCCGTATGGGGCGTGGTGTGGGCCACGGCGGGCAATACGCTCGGCGGCATGACATGCTACGGCATAGGCCGCCTGGGCAAGACCGAATGGATCGAACGCTACCTGCGGATCAGCCGCGAACATATCGACAAGGCCACCCGTTTCCTTGCAGGCAAGGGGGCGCTGATGGCCTTTTTCGTTGCGCTACCGTATATAGGCGATGCCATAGCCGTCGTGCTGGGACTAATGCGCAGCAACGTGTGGGTTACGACCCTTTCGATGTTCCTCGGCAAACTGTTGCGCTACGTGGCGCTGCTCTATGCCGCCGAGGGACTCATCTCGCTGTTCTAACCCTTCGAGACGCTCAGCTGTTCGAGCCGGGTGTCGATGCTTATCTTGTCGATGATGGTCTTCACCACGGTGTCGATCTCCGAGCCGTCGGTGTAGTCGGCCGGGCAGACGTAGTTCACGCGGTTGTCGCGTATGAGCGAGCCGAGCTCCTTGCGCGCACCCTTCTCCGCAGGGTTGTAGACGGCGATCGAGTGGCCGCCGAAATTCTTCACCAGCCGCATGCACGGTATGTCGGTCGTTCCGTCACCCACGTAGATCATGTGCTGGAACGGCACGGGGCGGTTCTTCTCCTCGATGTAGCGGTTCACGAGCATGCTGTCGAAAACGGACTCGACACCCTTGTTTATCTTGAATATGAACTGGGTCTTGTTGGTGTAGTTCACCGCCACTCCGGGCCAGTAGGCAATGCCGTCGACGTCGTAGAGGAACGTGCAGGCGTATATCTTGCGGAATTCGTGGGCTATCTCCGTCCCCTCGATTATCTCCTTCATGCCCGAAGAGTTGATGTAGTGCACCACGTTGAGGCCGCGCTGTGCCCCGTATTCGTTGATGCGGGCGAACCATTCGCGTACGCCTTCGTATAGCTTGATGTTGCGTCCCGACTCCTGGAAGGCCTCGCGGCGGAGCGACAGCCCCTTGGACTTGGCCTCCTGGATCATTTTGGCCATGTATGTGAGTATGCGGTCGGCGTCCTGCTCCTCGGCCAGCGAGTTGGCCTCGCTCCAGAACTCCTTGTTGCTCTTGCCTACGGCCGGAATGAAGTCGTACTCCTGCATGTTGCCGGGCGAGAGTGTCCCGTCGAAATCGTAGATCAGTGCTACGGTTGGTTTTCCGTCAGTTGTCATGTGCGTGGTTTTGAATTACAACGGCAGGCGGAGATGCTGCGGTTCGGTCGCCGCCGCCCGACGTTTCACAAATG
>DXGW01000156.1 GCA_019113665.1 Candidatus Alistipes excrementipullorum | reverse complement strand
ACGGAGCGGTGACAGAATGGGGGGGCGGGGTGTCGGCGATGTTTCGGGCGGTGGCTGGTGTCACCCGGAAATAAAAAAAGAGGCCCGAAGACCTCTCTTTTTATCATTGTCTCTTGCAATATTACTCCACGGGAGTTACGCTTACATAGGATTTACCCGAAGCTTTCTTGCAGAAAACTACCGTACCGTCGATCAATGCGAACAACGTGTGGTCCTTGCCCATGCCTACGTTGTTGCCGGCATTGTGAACCGTACCTCTCTGTCGAACGATGATGTTGCCTGCCTTAGCGAACTGACCACCGAAAAGTTTTACGCCGAGTCGTTTGCTTTCCGACTCACGGCCGTTCTTCGAACTACCTACACCTTTTTTGTGTGCCATTTTTCTCTAATTTTAAAGTTATGCAACAATCTCCTCAACGAGAACTTGTGTCAGATACTGGCGATGACCGTTGCATTTCTGGTATCCGGTTCTGCGTTTTTTCTTGAACACCAAGACCTTGTCGTCCTTGAGGTGCTTGAGGATCTTACATTTTACCGAGGCGCCTTTGACTACAGGTGCGCCGACTTTAACCTGACCGTCGTTGTCTACAAGCAGGACCTTGTCGAAACTCATGGACGAATTCTCTTCGCCCGAAAGACGGTGAACATAGAGTTTCCGACCTTTTTCAGCCTTGAACTGCTGACCTGCGATTTCTACGATTACGTACATTAATTAAAAAGTTATATCAGTTTTGACATAATTTCGGAGTGCAAAGATAGCGATTTTTGAGATACAAACAACATCTGTCTCAAACTTTTTTGCCGACGGAGTCAATTTGGCATATTTTTGGGTGCTGCCTCCATTCGAAAAACGATCCTATGAAAAGAGTCCTCATATTGGGAACCGACGCGCCGATGCGCGAAATGGTCGCTTCGGTACTCTCCGATGCCGATATACGTGTCTACGGTGCCGGGCGTCTCGCCGACGTCGACGACGAGTGCCGCCGGGGCATGTTCGACCTTGTGGTCATGCTCGGGGCCGTCCCGTTCTTCGACGGCAGCGATGTCGTGTCGCGCCTGCGCCCGCATGGAATAAAACGGCCCGAAATTTTCGTAATATCGTGGCAGCAGTCCGAGCAGACGGTCATGAGCCTGCTCGAATGCGGTGTCAACCAGTACATGACCTTTCCGGTCAACATGCGCCGCTTCTGCCGCAAGGTGCACGATTCAATCCTGAGCCGATGACCGCGACGTATATGTATTTCTCGGCCGTACTGGCCGTCGCATTGCTCGTGACGGTCCTCGCTGTTGTGGTGCACCGCGCCGGACGACTTCGCGCGGAACGTGTCGGCGCCCTTTTGCAGCGCCGCTACATGCGCATCGTCACGATGATGATGACAGACGGTCGGCATGCCGGGTCCCGTTTCCCGATGATCGGTCGGCCGGGCGCGAAAGAGGTGCTCGCACGAGTGCTGGTGCTCGTGGCCTCGTCGTCATACGGGGCGGATCGTGCGCTGCTGGAACGCCTTGTCGCCGAAAACGGCGTCGACAGGTGGCTGCTGCGCCGGGTGCGGCTTACGGGCGGATATACCCGGGCCCGTTACCTGTCGCTCATTGCGAGCCTGCCGGTCGGGCCGCATGTGGTGAAACGTGTATCGAGGTACGCCCAAAGCCGCAACCGCTACGTGCGTTTCTATACGCTGATGGTGCGTGTCGTCTCCGACCCGTCGCAGGCGCTCAAGACCATGGCCGGGTACCGGGAGCCTTTTACGGGTTTCGAGGTTGCGGAGATCATGGCCATGCTGCGGCGCGGGCTCTTCCCGGTGGCATATGGGCCGCTGCTCGAATCGCCCGTGCGCAACCTGCGTGTTATAGGGCTGAATATCGTGCGGCAGTTCGGGATCGAGGAGGCAGAACGGGCGCTGCTGCGCATGGTCGGAAACGACCCTGTGAGCGAGTTGTGCCACGAGGCGATATATACGCTCGCCTCGATGCACCTGCCGATAACGCGGCGCGAAATCGTGCGGCGCGTATGGTCGATGGACCGCGGCGAGCGCAAGGCCCTGTGCCGCCGCCTCGCCCGTGAGGGTTACTCGGTTGCAGCCCTCGGCCGTCTCTTCGACAACGACGAGACGCGTTACGTCGATTCGCTCGTGTCGTCATACAAAAGAAGTATCGCATGCAACTGACCGGGATAATATCGTTGGCCCTGTTTCCTCTGGTGCTCTTTGCGGTTGCGGCTGCAGCGCTCTTTTCCGTGCGTGTCGTGCGGGGACGCAACAAACGGCTGCTGCTGGCCGCTCCGCGCGGCACCGCCTGCGACGGGTTCGGCCGTGTCGGTGTGTCGGTGATATGCAACGGCGACGATACCGAACGCCTGGCCTCGATGCTCGCTGTCGAGTATCCATGTTACGAGGTCGTCGCTGTCGTGGACTCGGTGCGCAATCCCGAAGCTGCCGCCTTCATTCGCTCGACATACCGAATGATGACCGTCGATTATCTGCCTTCGGCCGAGTTGCCGCCGGCAGGCGTCAGGGGCCTATACCGGTCGGTGAAGAGGTGCTACCGCCGTCTGGTGATGGTCGATGTCGCCCGCTTCGACCGTCTGTCGGATTTCGACGCCGCCCTCGGGGTCGCCTCCTGTGACTATGTGCTGCCGTTGCCGGACGGAGTAAGGCTGCTGCCTGGAAGCGTCGAACGTCTCGTGGCTGAGATATGCTCTTCGGCTGTGCCGAGGCTTAAATGTATAGACAGTGCGCTGGGGGCGCCTGTCGTGCTGTATGCCCGCGAGAGTGTCGTCGCCTGCGGCGGTTTCGTCGCGGAACATGCCGATTGCGCCCGGGGTGAACGCCGTACGCTCTACGAGCCGCTTGCAGCCTTCGGCCGCGTGGCTCCGCATGCTGAACTGCAGTTGGCGGTCGCCATGTCGGCCGTCGTTCTGGTCGCCGCCGTCGTGGCGGCATGTTTCGGCGCCGTGTGGGTAGCTGTTGCCGTGTCGCTGGCTCTGCTGTTCGTGACGGTGTCGCTGTGGCTGGTATCCCCGTTCGCCAATCCGGAGTCCCGTGGCCCGGAGGCCTTTGTGCACACGGCTCAGAATTTTTGCGAAAAAATTATT
>DXGW01000155.1 GCA_019113665.1 Candidatus Alistipes excrementipullorum | reverse complement strand
AAAAATAGGCTTTACGGCCCACATGACAAGCCAATATCCGATAAAAATGCAACAAATGCATACATTTTCCTTCCTTTTCGTTTCCTTTGCACGATTTTCGATACGCCGGAAGCTGCAACCTGCACCGTGCGTACCGTACGGACTGCAGCAATGGCCCTGCATCAAAAAGCAGCGCCGGGAATGGCGGTTCGCATTATCTTTATTATCTTTGCGGCCTGACAACCTGCGACACAGGCCCGAAACCGAGGCCGTCGCGAACAAAAACACATTACCATGGAGACGATAGAAGCAATAATTCTCGGCATGGTGCAGGGTCTGACGGAATTCCTGCCCGTATCGAGCAGCGGACACCTGCAGATAGCCAAAGCCCTGCTTGGAGTAGAGATAGAGGAGAATCTCACGTTCGACGTAACGCTGCATGCGGCAACCGTGCTCAGCACAATAGTGGTGCTGTGGCCCGAGGTGCGCAAACTCATCTGCGGACTCTTCTCGCGCCGCTTCAACGCCGAGCAGGCATACATACTCAAACTCGTGATCTCGATGATCCCGATAGGCATCGTCGGATTCGCACTGAAAGACCAACTCGACGCCATGCTCAACTCGCCGTACATACTCGCAATAGTCGGCGCCATGCTGCTGCTGACGGCCGCACTGCTCGCATTCGCATATTACGCCCGCCCGCGGCAGAAGTCCGAAATATCGTACCGCGACTCATTCATAATAGGAGTGGCACAGGCCGTGGCCGCAATGCCGGGACTCTCGCGGTCGGGATCGACCATCGCCGTCGGGCTGCTGCTGGGCAACCGCAAGGAGTCGGTGGCACAGTTTTCGTTCCTCATGGTGCTCGCTCCGATCCTCGGGGAGATGCTGCTGACAATCGTCAAGGGTGAAGCGTCATTCGCCTCGATAGGTACGCTGCCGATGGCCGCTGGATTCGTTGCGGCATTCTTGGTCGGCTGCCTCGCCTGCAAATTCATGATAAACATAGTGAAACGCGGCAAACTGATATGGTTCGCCGTATATTGCGCCATCGCCGGCATAGTCTCCTTAACAAGCAGCCTGCTCTGACACAATGGAAAATCCGCAGAACGACACCATAAATTTCGAAGAGGGCTACATAGCCGTAATAGACAAACCGCTCGAATGGACCTCGACCGACGTCGTGCGCAAGATCAAGTTTGCACTGCGCCGCAAGGGGTACCGTAAAATCAAGGTCGGCCATGCCGGCACGCTCGATCCTCTGGCTACGGGAGTGCTGATCGTATGCATCGGGCGGGCCACCAAGATGGTCGAGCAGCTGCAGGCCGAAGAGAAGGAGTACACGGCCGACCTGATGCTCGGCGCCACGACCCCGAGCTACGACATGGAACATCCCGTTGACCGCACCTTCCCGACAGAGCATATCACGCGCGAAGCAGTCGAACAGGCACTGGCCTCGCTCAAGGGCGAGCGCCTGCAGGCCCCGCCGCTCTATTCGGCCAAGAAGGTGGAGGGCGTGCGCGCATACGAGTTCGCCCGTGCGGGCGAGGAGGTAGAGCTGCGCAAGAACCTGATAAACATCTACGACCTGCAGCTCGAACGATGCGAGCTCCCGTCGATCGGCATACGTGTCAGGTGCAGCAAGGGCACGTACATACGCTCACTTGCCGCCGAGATAGGCGAGGCTCTGGAGAGCGGGGCTTACCTCACGTCGCTGCGCCGCGTCCGCAGCGGCGGTTTCACGGCCGAAGGGGCGATGTCGGTAACCGATTTTCTGGAAATGTTGGAAAAAATCGAGGACAAGTGAAACAAAACCACGGTTTTTCCGTATAATGTTTGATTGTCATTTTCTGAAAATATAGAAAACCTACTCAAAACGGACTATGAAGTTATCGCAATACGGCTATGACTTTTCGCCCGAAATGCTGGCGAAATACCCCGCAGAGATCCGCGATGAATCACGCCTGATGGTGGTAAACCGTGCCACGGGCAAAATCGAACACCGCATATTCAAGGAGATCCTCGACTATTTCGAAGAGAAGGACCTTTTCGTCTTCAACGACACCAAGGTCTTCCCCGCCCGGCTCTACGGCAACAAGGAGAAGACTGGAGCGGAAATAGAGATATTCCTGCTGCGCGAACTGAACCGCGAACTGCGCCTGTGGGACGTGCTGGTAGACCCCGCGCGCAAAATCCGCATAGGCAACAAGCTCTACTTCGGCGAGGACGACATACTGGGCGCCGAGGTCATCGACAACACCACATCACGCGGCCGTACGCTGCGCTTCCTCTATGACGGACCGTACGAAGAGTTCAAGGAGACGCTCTTCCGCATGGGCGAGACCCCGCTTCCGCGCTGGGTGCGCGAGAAGGTCGAACCGCTGGACGCCGAGCGTTACCAGACGATCTTCGCTTCGAAGGAGGGTGCCGTCGCCGCGCCCACGGCCGGAATGCACTTCTCGAAACACCTGCTCAAGCGCATGGAGATCAAGGGCGTGGACAAGGCGTTCATCACGCTGCACGTTGGACTGGGTAACTTCCGTACGGTCGATGTCGAGGACCTGTCAAAACACAAGATGGACTCGGAGCAGTTCTTCGTCACCGAAGAGGCTGCCGAAGCCGTGAACTCGGCCAAAGACGGCGGGCACAAGGTCGTCTCGATCGGCACGACCGTAATGCGCACGCTCGAGACCGTCGTTTCGACCAACGGCCGCATAAACCCCATGGAGGGCTGGACCAACAAGTTCATCTTCGAGCCCTACGACTTCACCGTCGCCGACGCCATGGTGACCAACTTCCACCTGCCCTACTCCACCCAGTTGATGATGGTGGCTGCATTCGGAGGTTACAATCTCGTAATGGAGGCCTACAAGGTCGCCAAGGAGGAGGGCTACCGCTTCGGCACATACGGCGATGCGATGCTCATACTTTAAAGTTTAAGAAAAAATTAGTATCTTTGTCGAATAAATCCTATCCGCGATGTCAAACAACAGGATATTATACGTATGCCAGGAGATTGCGCCCTATCTTCCCGAAAACGAGGAGTCGCTGCTCTGCCGTACCCTGTCGCAGGCAATGCAGGAACGCGGCAACGAGGTGAGGACATTCATGCCCCGCTACGGGTGCATCAACGAGCGCCGCAACCAGCTGCATGAAGTCATACGCCTGTCGGGCATGAATCTGATTATCGACGACAACGACCATCAGCTGATCATCAAGGTTGCGTCGATACCCTCGGCTCGCATACAGATTTATTTCATTGACAACGACGACTATTTCGCACGCAAGGCCGTACTTACGGACGACGAGGGCCGTGAGTTCGAGGACAACGACGAAAGAATGGTCTTCTTCGCCCGCGGCGTGCTCGAAACGGTCAAGAAACTGCACTGGTCGCCGACGATAGTCCACTGCCACGGCTGGTTCTCGGCAATCGCGCCGATATACCTCAAGAAAGTATTCGACGACGACCCCATATTCAAGAATGTCAAGATTGTCGTATCGCTCTACGACGACAAGTTCACCAAACCGCTCAATCCCAAACTGCGCCATTCGATCGCCGGGGAGGGGGTAAAGGATAAAAATCTGTCGATTCTCGAAGAACCTTCATACGAAAATCTCTATCGCTTCGTTATTGGTTATGCCGACGGTGTGGCGATAGCGTCGGAGAATGTCGATGCAGCAGTACTCGACATTGCCCGCAACAGCGGCAAGCCGCTGCTTGAATACCAGTCGCCTAAAGAAGAGGGATTTTTCGATAATTACAACCGTTTCTATGAAGAGTTACGTTAGTCTTCGCCGTATTGCGGGCAGCATTGCCGCACTCGCAGCAGCGATCGCTCCATTTCTGACATGTTGCACCACCGCCGACGACACGCTCGGCTATGAACTCGTTCCCGAGGACCAGAAAATGGAGATGCGGTTCAAGAACTTCCAGGCCGGCAAGGTCACAAAATACGATCCCGAGACAAAAGAGTACGTCACAATATCGGACAGACCGATTTTCAAGACGACGCTCTTCCGCAGCGACTCGCTCATATCGTCCAACCTGCAGGTGGGATACATGGGCGTGCAGAACGACCCCGACAAGATATTCGGCAAACGTTCGGCCGGTTACGCGTCGGAGTTCCTGTTCATGGCCCAAATCGAGGATACGGGATTCGGCTACCTGCCCATTTTCGACTCGATGCAGATGCTGCTGTCGGTCACTGACTACACGGGAGACACCACATACGTACAGACATACGAGGTATACGAGATAATCTCGTCCATCGAGGAGAGCATGATAAACGACGACGACACGGTTGCGTATATCAACCACGACATGTCGAAACTCTACGATCCGTCGAAGCTGCTCTTCACGTTCCGCTTTCCCGACCAGGAGAACGGCATCTACACTACGTCGACAGCCGTAACCATGCAGCCTGCCGACCTCTCGGCGAACGGTGCGACTTGGGATTTCGTCAAGAGACTGATGCTTATCGGCGACCTCGATGACGGCTGGGACGGCTATGCCGACGACACGGAGATATACCAGGACGACGAGAAATGGGTAAATGCGTTCAAAGGCCTGTATATAAAACCGCAGGACAACCTTGCCGACGATGCCGAAGGCGGAATGTACGAAACCGACTTCTCGGCAACCGGCATCTACATGCTGGGGCGTAACCGCAACCCTGACGAGCCGATGCTCATCAAGGACACGACCTACATGTACTACTATTTTTACGTTGATGGCGCCAAGTTCGGCAACAAGTCGATCAACACCGTCTCGCACGACTTCTCCAATTCGACGGTCATGGCTTCGGCAACGATGACCGACGATCCCGACAAGACGGCTGACGAAAACCGCCTTGCCCGTACGGAGAGTGCCATCGGCTACATATCCGGCATGGGCGGACCGGTCATGGAGATGTACTTCACGGACGAATTCCTCAGCGAGCTCTACGAAACGGGCACGGAAGACGGATTCAGCAAATCAGCCGTAAACCAGGCCCGCCTGTACGTCTACCTCGAAGGATCGGACTACGACTGGCTCAAGCTCGACCCGGCTACGATCACGCCGCTGCTCGACGAGTCGATAACACGTCTCGGACTGTACACCGACTACGACCAGCTCACCGGAATCCCCGATTACAATTACGCCTACGAGAAGATGTACAACACGACCCTCGCATACGGCGGCAACCTCAACCGCAGCTGGGCAAGTTACGTGATGGACATATCGAGTTACATACAACGTCTGAAGAACTACGTCGACTGGCTCGTAAGCGAAGGCAAGGCCGAAAAGGGAGAGAACGGGCTATACACCTTCACCTTCAATCCCGACGACACGAAATATATCTCGCGTACGATCTACCTCGGCCCCGAAGCCTACGACGCATACACCTTCAAGTGATCAAAGGTACAGGGCATGGAGTCGGCCCTGAACAACGCATCGATGAGGATCGACCTCACATATACGATGATCAAATAACACATTGCGAATAACGGATTACGAGAAACCTAAGCTGACGACTTAGGTTTCGTCGTTCAGAAACAGAACAAATACGATGCAGGACAATTTAGTAATAGTCGAGTCCCCGGCGAAGGCCAAGACCATCGAGAAATTCCTGGGAAAGGACTACATGGTCAAGTCGAGTTTCGGACACATACGCGACCTTTCGAAGAAGGATCTCGGCATAAACATCGAAGAGGGTTACGAACCGGTCTACGAGATACCGTCCGACAAACGCAAGGTCGTCGACGAACTGACAAAACTGTCGAAACAGGCCAAGACCGTATGGCTCGCCTCCGATGAAGACCGCGAAGGAGAGGCCATCGCATGGCACCTGGCCGAAGTGCTGGGTCTCCCGATAGATCAGACCAAACGAATAGTCTTCCACGAGATAACCAAAAACGCGATACTCGATGCCATAAAGAACCCGCGCACCGTCAACATGAACCTGGTGAACGCGCAGCAGGCCCGCCGCGTACTGGACCGTCTTGTGGGTTTCGAGCTCTCGCCCGTATTGTGGAAAAAGGTACGTCCGGCGCTCTCCGCAGGACGCGTGCAGAGTGTGGCCGTAAGGCTCATCGTCGAGCGCGAGCGCGAAATCATAGCATTCAAGTCGACGCCTTCGTACCGCGTAACGGCACTGTTCAGCCCCGCAAACGATCCCAAGACGACCTTCAAGGCCGAAGTATCGCGCAAATTCGCATCGAAATCCGACGCCGAAGAGTTTCTCAGAAGCTGCATCGGTGCCGACTTCCGCGTAGAAAGCTGCGAGGTCAAGCCTACGAAACGCTATCCGGCACCGCCGTTCACCACGTCGACACTCCAGCAGGAGGCCTCGCGCAAATTCGGCATGTCGGTATCGCAGACCATGTCCATCGCACAGCGCCTCTACGAGCAGGGTCTCATCACATACATGCGTACCGACTCGGTCAACCTGTCGACCCTGGCACTGGGCCAGTGCAAACAGGAGATTACGGCGCTCTTCGGTGAAAAATACTCCAACGCACACAACTACACGACCCGAAGCAAGGGTGCGCAGGAGGCTCACGAGGCCATAAGGCCTTCGTACATCGACCGTCGCACGATCGAGGGCACTGCTGCCGAAAAGAGGCTCTACGAACTTATCTGGAAACGCACGGTCGCCTCGCAGATGGTTGCGGCAGACATAGACCGCACCACCATCAACATATCGTGCTCGGGCAACGACGCCACATTCACGGCCACCGGAGAGATGATCCGTTTCGACGGATTCCTGCGCCTCTATTCCGAATCCACCGAGGAGGAGAACGAGCAGGGCGAGAGCCTGCTGCCGAAACTCACGGCCGGAGACGAGGTGAAGGCCGCGTCGGTAACGGCAACCGAGCGATTCTCGGTTCCGCCCATGCGCTACAACGAGGCGATGCTCGTAAAGCGCCTTGAGGAGCTCGGCATCGGCCGCCCGTCGACCTATGCGCCGACGATTACGACCATCATCAACCGCGGTTACGTCGAGAAACAGAACAAGGAGGCCCGCAAGCGCGACTATACGCAGCTGACGCTCGCGGCAGGCAAGATAACCGAGAAGACGCTGTCGGAGAACTACGGCGCCGAGAAGAGCCGCCTTGCCCCGACCGACGTGGGCATGATCGTCAACGACTATCTCGAAGCGCAGTTTGCCCCGATACTCGAATACAACTTTACGGCCGACGTCGAGAAGGAGTTCGACCGCATAGCCGAGGGTGAGATCACCTGGAACAAGATGATCAACGACTTCTACGTACCGTTCCACCAGATGGTCGAGCATGCCATAGAGACACAGGCCGACAAGAACAGCCAGACACGCATACTCGGCACCGACCCCGCAACAGGACGTACGGTCAAGGCCCGTATCGGGCGCTACGGCCCGATGGTCGAGATAGAGGGTACGGAGACCGACAAGCCGAAGTTCGCATCTCTCAAGAAGGGACAGCTGATCGAGGCGCTGACCCTCGACGAGGCTCTCGAACTCTTCGCACTGCCGCGCAATCTGGGCAAATACGGGGACGAGGAGCTCGTAGTCGGACTCGGAAAGTACGGAGCCTATGTGCGCCACGGCAAGACCTTTGCCTCGCTCACGCGCCAGGACGACCCATACACGCTGACATACGAGCGTGCCGTCGAGCTGCTCGAAGAGCACAAGGCGCAGATCGCCGCAGCCAACACGCCGCTGCGGACCTTTGCCGAGAATGCCGACGTGGTGATCAAGAACGGCCGCTACGGCGCCTACATAGCCTGCAACGGCAAGAACTACCGCCTGCCCAAGGGAGTCAAGCCCGAGACGGTTACACTGGAGGAGTGCATGAAAATAATCAACTCAAGCAAAAAATAGAAACGACATGAAACGACTGACCCTGATTTTGATCCTCGTACTGGGCATCTCGGCCCAGGGCTTTTCGCAGAAAGGCTACAAGTTCACCGACGGCAAACTTGTCCGCACCACCTCCGTCAAGGACCAGTCCCGCAGCGGGACGTGCTGGTGCTACTCGGCCCTCTCGTTCCTCGAAAACGAGATCATGCGCGCCGGCGGAGAGGAGATGGATCTCTCGGAGATGTGGATCGTGCGCAACATCTACTTCGAAAAGGCCGTGAAATACGTGCGTCTTCACGGAAACCTCAACTTTGCGGTCGGAGGTGCTGCACACGACGTTACAAACGGCATACGCAACTACGGCATCGTACCCGAGGAGGTATATCCCGGTCTCAACTACGGCACCAAGAAACCGTATTTCAACGAGATCGACGCCGTTCTGAAGGCTTACGTCGATGCCATCATCAAGGCTCCAAACAAGAAGTTGACAACGGCATGGCAGGATGGTCTGAACGCCATTCTCGACGCCTATTTCGGAGTACGCCCCGAGAAGTTCACGTACAAGGGCAAGGAATATACGCCCAAGTCGTTCGCAGAATCGCTGCCGATCAATATCGACGACTACGTAAGCGTAGGTTCGTTCACCCATCACCCCTTCTACACGGAGTTCATCATCGAGGTCCCCGACAACTGGGCATGGGACACGATCTACAACGTGCCTCTTGACGAGATGATGGCCATCATCGACAATGCCCTCGCCAACGACTACTCCGTAGAGTGGGCCACCGACGTAAGCGAGCGCGGATTCAGCCGTACACAGGCTCTGGGCATCGTTCCCGAGGCCGACCTCGAAAGCATGAGCGGCACCGAGGCCGAACGCTGGGGCAAGCTCTCCGAACGTGAAAAGGAGAATGCGCTCTACAAGTTCGACAAGCCCGGCAAGGAGAAGAAAATCACCCAGCAGATGCGTCAGGAGGCCTTCGACAACTACGAGACCACCGACGACCACGGCATGGTGATCATCGGCACGGCCACGGACCAGAAGGGCAACCCCTACTTCAAGGTTAAGAACTCGTGGGACGTAATTCCCCCGTACGACGGCTACTACTACTTCTCGCGCCCGTTCGTCGAGTACAAGACCATCTCCGTAATGGTCAACAAGAACGCCATACCGCAGCCGATACGCGAAAAACTCGGACTTTAATCACATAATACATACGCAAAAGAGAGCGCCCGGACTTTGCCGGGCGCTCTCTTTTGCAGCAGCCGCAACCGTACGGAAACACGCCGCAACACAACCTGTATCTTTTTGGAAAAATAGTTTTGCGCGGCAATGGAATTATCCCTATTTTTGTGGATATTTCGGAAATTGTTTTCTTATGAAACGGAT
>DXGW01000154.1 GCA_019113665.1 Candidatus Alistipes excrementipullorum | reverse complement strand
ATCGGGGTAGAGTATTATGGCGACGCCCTTTTCGGGTATGGTGTAGACCATTTTCTCGGTCACCTGGTAGTATTCGCGTTCGGCGTCCTGCTCGACAAGACCCGTTTCGATGATCTTTTCTGCATACTCTCGTGCGGAACCGTCCATGATCGGGGTTTCCGGAGCATCGATGTCTATCAGGGCGTTGTCGACCCCGAGTGTCCAGAGTGCCGACATGACATGCTCAATGGTGCTGACACGTGCCGATCCGCGGGTGATGGTCGTGCCGCGCGAGGTGTCGGTGACGAACTCGCACAATGCCGGTACCGTCGGCTGGCCTTCAAGGTCGGTGCGGCGGAACACGATGCCGAAGCCCGTTTCGGCGGGATTGATCGTCATGTTGACGGCAAGACCCGTGTGCAGGCCCTTTCCCGAGAATGTTATGGGCGCTTTGAGTGTGTGTTGTTTTGATGACATTTCAACCGTGTTTGTTAAAATTTGCGCGTAAAGATAGGCATTTTTATGTAAAATATAGTACTTTTGCTCGAATAATTGACTTTTGCTGTGGCAACAACCGAGCCGAAAAACGATACGACACGCCCTGCGGCGGAGCCTGAAAGTGAGAAGAAACGCCGTGCCGCCGGAACTCCGGACGGGCATGCGCGCAAGCCGCGGCTGCATCTTCCGTTCGAGGACAAACCGGTCGATGCGGGCGAGTGGGCATACGACCACCGTCTGGGTCTGGCCGTGACGGTTATAGCATATCTGGTCATCGGGATAGTCTTCGTGGGCGGCAAGATCGTGACGGGGCGCAAGCCGACGAATTCGACGATTGTGGTGGATCTGCAGACGCTGGCCGAACTCGAGGCCGAGCGCGACCGTCTGCAGCGTGAGGTCGAGCAGCGCAACCGCAGCCTCGACTGGAGCAGCGTGCGTAACAGAGCTTCCAACGAGAACGCCCTCAACGAGAATCTTGAGGACGACCGGGGCACCGATGCCGCGAAACTCAACGAGTCGGCCGAAGATGTCGAAAGACGCATGCGGGCCAACCGCGAAGCCTACGAAAAGGGTATGGCCGAGGCCCGTGCCATCGGTGAACGCCGTGAAGATGGGGACAAGGGCGGTGAGCATCGGTCGACGAAGGCCAAGGGCACGGTGACGGTCTCCTATGCCTTCAGCAATCCGGTGCGGCATCACCGCAGCCTGATAAAGCCTGCCTACAAGTGCGAGAGCGGCGGCGATGTCGAGGTGAGCGTCACGGTCAACCGCAACGGCGAGGTAATAGCCGCCTCGATAGTCTACGGCGGGGACGAGTGCATGAGGTCGACGGCCCTGAAAGCGGCGCGCGAGTCGCTTTTCGACATAAACCCATCGGCGCCGGCTCGTCAGACGGGTACGATAACCTATGTCTTCATTCCGCAATAGCGGATATTTTTTCGGTCCGCAACGGCGGTCCGTTTCCGAAAAAAATCTTACCTTTGCAAAACATGCCGTCCGGGTATCCGATGCGGGCCGGTACGGCTGTCCGCTGATTTTTTATACGGGTGATTTTCGGTCCGATGCGTAAGTTTTGTCTGATATTCGCACTGTTGCTCTGTTGCGGGGCTCTCTTCCCGGTTGCAATGCCGGACGACGGCGCTGCGGCGGCACGTTCCGTGCGTCATGATGACGCGGCCGTCCTCCATGCCGAGGACTTCGCATGGCAGGTCGACTGCATGCTCCGCTGCAATTCGGACCTCAAGTTGCCGTCGTTGCCGAGTGTGGAGAACGTACGGCGTGCCGAAGTGCAGGTCCGCACGCTGTGGGGCTGCGACCGGCGCACGCTGCGTTGTCGCGTGGCCCGAAATCTGCATGCCGCATACGACGAATATGCATTCGACCGTTCAGTCTACAAACCCGGTGCCGGCGCATGTGCCGCGGATTACTATGTCCGGACATTGCGGCGGCTGATTATTTAGCGTACTTGCACCTCCGATGTTTTTTATACTGCCGCCCGGTCAGGTTCGACCGAGCCGGAGGCATGATACTGCAAGTTTAACGTTAAATAATTGAAAATCGTGGATAAAAGTGTTATTTGCGAGGCTCTGTATGCCTTGCCCGGAAATATTGTGGAAAAACGTCGCAAAGGTATTGCGATCCCTCTGGCCGCTGCGTTTGTCGGTGCGGCCGTACTGGCAGCCGTGGCCGTTATGGCCGGCAAATCCGTGTCGTCCGACCTCGTGTCGGTGCTGGCCGTCTTCGGGGCGGCGATGGTGATCGGCGGTATAGCCGTGACGCTCGTGCGGATCATCGGCAAAGGGGGCGATCCCTACCTGCGTGCCAGCGGCAAGCGTCTCGACGTGGCCGAACTCGCATTCGACAGGACCCGTATGAGCGAGGTCCTCGACAAGATCGACCGCGGCGATGTCGACGCACTCCTGAAGATGGAGGAGAGTTCGGTGGCTTCGCTGGTCGTGGTCGTCTACCGTTCGCACGACGGTCTCTTCGCGGCATGCCAGCCCTTCGAGTATGCCGAGCTGGAGTATCGCCCTTTGCGCGGATTGAAAGTTTTTGAAAAGTAGTTTTGATTTATGGTTGGCAGCGAGAATTTTCTTTTGGTGGGAGCCGTACTGCTCATCATAGCCGTGCTTGCAGGCAAGGTCGCGTACCGTTTCGGCGCCCCGGCCCTGTTGCTGTTCCTCGGCGTCGGCATGTTGTTCGGATACAACTTCATATCGTTCAACTCGGCCGAACTGACGCAGTTCATCGGCATGATCGCCCTGTGTATCATTCTGTTCTCGGGAGGTATGGACACGAAGTTTTCGGAGATACGTCCCGTAATAGCTCCGGGTGTGCTCCTGGCTACGCTCGGCGTGATGGTCACGGCGCTGATTGTCGGAGCTTTCGTCTATTTCATCTCTCCGCTGCTCGGCCTGTCGATCTCGTTCCCGCTCGCCCTGCTGCTGGCATCGACCATGGCATCGACCGACTCGGCTTCGGTCTTCTCGATACTGCGTACCAAAAAGCAGGGCCTGCGCGAGAACCTGCGCCCGCTGCTTGAGCTCGAAAGCGGCAGCAACGACCCGATGGCTTACATCATGACCATACTTCTGGTCGGAGTCCTCTCCGAAGGCAAGGCCGAAGTGTCGGTCGGCGCCAGC
Organism: Candidatus Alistipes excrementipullorum; assembly: GCA_019113665.1. Classification (GTDB taxonomy): domain Bacteria; phylum Bacteroidota; class Bacteroidia; order Bacteroidales; family Rikenellaceae; genus Alistipes; species Alistipes excrementipullorum. The sequence goes on along the minus strand of DXGW01000154.1, from coordinate 2,863 downwards.
ATCGCACTCTTCTTTGTGCAGATGATCGTCGGCGCACTGCTGGGATACGCCTTCGGCCGCGGTACGGTCTGGATAATAAACAAGATCAACATCGGTAACCCGGCCCTCTATTCGGTGCTGCTGCTGGCGGCCGTATTCCTGACGTTCTCGTTCACGTCGCTGGTCGAGGGCAACGGATATCTGGCCGTCTATATTGCCGGACTGGTCGTCGGAAACCACAAGCTCGTACACAAACGCACGCTGACGACATTCTTCGACAGTTTCACGTGGCTCTTCCAGATAATCATGTTCCTGACACTGGGTCTGCTCGTGAACCTCAAGGACCTGTTCGACTACCATGTGCTCATTCTCGGCTGCCTGATCGGCTGTTTCATGATACTCGTGGCGCGCCCGGTGGCCGTGATGCTCTGCCTGGCTCCGTTCCGCAAGTTCTCGATGCGTGCACGGCTCTATGTCTCGTGGGTCGGACTGCGGGGCGCCGTGCCCATAATCTTCGCCACATATCCCATCGTGGCGCATATCGAAGGCTCGGACATGCTCTTCGACATCGTTTTCTGCGTGACGATCATATCGCTGCTGGTGCAGGGTACGACCGTGAGCGGTATGGCCAACCTGCTGGGACTGGCATACGAGGAACGTGAGTCGTCGTTCGGCGACGCAATGCAGGACCGCATGAAATCGGCTTTCACCGAGGTCGAGGTCAACGACATCATGCTCGAAGGCGGCAACAAGCTGAGCGACATCGTGCTGCCCGACAATACGCTCGTGGTGATGGTGTGCCGTGACGGCGACTACTTCGTCCCGCGCGGCAATGCCGAACTGATGGCGGGCGACAAGTTGCTGGTGCTCTCCGACCGCAACGAGGAGTTGCAGACACAGTACAAGGAGTTCGGAATCGACGAGGTGATGAACTTCTGACGTACGGCCTGAAAAAGCGACGGGCCCTGCCGTAAGGCGGGGCCCGTCATCTTTGGGTACTTTTCCGTGAACGCTACTCGATGCTCCAGGTTTCGCCCGAATGCAGGAGATCGTCCACACACTTGATCTTGCTCGATGCGCGAACCTCCTCGACCTGCTCGGCAACGCGGCGGTCATAGACAGTGGCGTCGCTCACCGAACGTATGACGCCCAGCGCTACGGGGTAGTCGGGGTATTTCATGGCGGCGAGCATCACGTGCAGCGTGGTGTCCTGCTCGTGGGCGTCGTGCGTGAGCACGTCGTCTATCGTGTAGCCGTCCTCTCCGACGGTCACCACCTTGAGCTTCATGTTCTCGAAGGCCAGACCCTTTTCGTTGTTGGCGCCGAAGAGCATCTTCTGCCCGTGGCGCAGGGTGATGGTGTGCTCGGCACGCGTGGCCTTGTCACCGGCAAACATGGCGTGGGTCTTGTCGTTGAAGATTACGCAGTTCTGCAGCACCTCGGTAACCGACATGCCTTCGTGCTTGGCTCCCTCGACAAGGCACTCCTTCGTCAGCATCACCTCCATGTCGACCGAACGCGCGAAGAACGTTCCCTTGGCGCCGATAACCAGCTCGCCCGGGTTGAACGGCTTCTCGACCGTGCCGTAAGGCGATGTCTTGGTGATCTTGCCCAGCTTCGACGTGGGCGAGTACTGTCCCTTGGTAAGGCCGTAGATCTCGTTGTTGAAGAGCACGACGTTGAGGTTCACGTTGCGCCGTATGGCGTGTATGAAGTGGTTGCCGCCGATGGCGAGCGAGTCGCCGTCACCGGTCATAACCCATACGCTCAGGTCGGGGTTGGCCACCTTGACACCCGTGGCGACGGCATTGGCGCGCCCGTGTATGGTGTGGAACCCGAAGGTCTTCATGTAGTAGATGAAACGCGACGAGCAGCCTATGCCCGATATGAACGTGAACTTGTTGTGCGGTATGTCGAGCGCGTCGGCAATCTCGGGCAGCGCGCGCTGTACGGCATTCAGAATAGCATGGTCGCCGCAACCGGGGCACCAGCGTACCTCCTGGTCGCTCTTGAAATCGGCGGGGGTATATTTGTATTCGGCCATCTTCGTTATTTCAATAATTCGTTAAACTTCTCTTTCAGCTCGACTACGGTGAAGGGCTGTCCCTCGCACTTGTTGAACTGCTCGAATTCGTATTCGCGGAACTGCTGGCGCAGGTAGCCGGCAAACTGTCCCTCGTTCAACTCGCATACGACGATGCGTTTGAATCCCTTGAAGATCTCACCTGTATTCGCGGGCAACGGGTTGATGTAGTTGAAGTGGGCGAGCGATATGCTGTGACCCTCCTCGCGCATCTGTTCGACGGCGCTGTGCAGGTGTCCGCGCGTGCCGCCCCAGCCTACGACGAGAAGATCGCCTTTGCTCTCTCCGCAGATCTCCTGCGGGGGTATGTCCTCGACAACCTTCGCCACCTTTGCCGCACGCGTGCGGACCATGAGCTGGTGGTTGGCCGGGTCATGGGAGATCGAGCCCTTGAGCGAGTGTTTCTCCAGACCGCCCACACGGTGTTCGAGACCCGCCTTGCCGGGGAATGCCCAGCCGCGTGCCAGACGCTCGTTGCGTGCATACGGCATGAAGCCTCCTTCGGGAGCCTCGTCGACAATAGGAGGTACGATGGCGGGGTAGTCGCTCATCGAGGGTATGCGCCACGGCTCCGAACCGTTGGCGATGAAACCGTCGGTGAGAAGTATGACGGGCGTCATGTGCTCCATGGCTATCTTTGCGGCCGTGAAGGCGTAGTGGAAGCAGTCGCTCGGCGACGAGGCCGCAATCACGACCAGCGGGCATTCGCCGTTGCGGCCGTAGAGAGCCTGCTGGAGGTCGCTCTGCTCGGTTTTGGTCGGAAGTCCCGTCGACGGGCCGCCGCGCTGTACGTCTACCAGT
>DXGW01000153.1 GCA_019113665.1 Candidatus Alistipes excrementipullorum | reverse complement strand
TTTGGGCACTTCATTCTTCATTCCTTCTCCAATTTTGCCCACAAATATACGATTTTATCTAATTATTTCGCCACTAATACGCCACTTTTGCCACATTAACGCTCTTTTTGCCACTTTGCGAATGCCGATATTCGTCAATAACAAGGTTACTGCATACCTTTGCCGACGAAAAATTACGCACGTACGCGAAAAAACAGTACTATAATATAATAGAGTTTAACTAAACATTTTCGAATTATGTCAGAAATTCAGTCTAAAGTAGTGGCCATCATCGTCGACAAGCTCGGCGTATCGGCTAACGAGGTTACCCCGGAAGCAAGTTTTACGGAACAGCTCGGAGCAGATTCGCTCGACACGGTCGAACTCATCATGGAATTCGAGAAGGAATTCGGTATACAGATTCCCGACGAAGACGCCGAAAAGATCAAGACTGTTGGCGACGCGATTGCATATATCGAAAGCCACAAGGAGTAAGCAGATTTGTCTGCACTCCTTTTTTTATCAACGTTAACATCATAATATGAAAATAATAGGAACCGGAAGCGCCCACCCTTCGCTGACATTGACCAACGACATGTTGGCCGAATTCCTCGACACGAGCGACGAATGGATTGTTTCTCGAACGGGAATCAAACAGCGCCAGATCATATCGGACGAAAAACTCAAGGACCTGGCTATCGAGGCGGCAAAGGACGCCTTGAAGAAATCGGGCATGGAAGCTTGGCAATTGGATTACATCATCTGCTCAAATGTGGTTAACGAATACGTTACCCCTTCACTGAGCTGCCTCATACACGACGGCATTGACGCAAAATGTCCGTGCGTAGACATAAACGCAGCCTGCTCGGGCTTCCTCTATGCTCTCCAGATAGCGGAAGCATATCAGAAGGCAGGAATTGCAAAGAACATACTCATCGTATGCGCCGAGGAGCCTACCCGAATGGTAGACTGGAGCGACCGCAGAACCTGCGTATTGTTCGGCGACGGCGCTGGTGCTGTCGTAGTTACCGAAGGTGACGCCCTGAAAGCGATAAAGGTCACCAACACCAGCAAAACGGACGTACTTTACGAAGAGCGCAAACTCGAACCCACCCCGTACATCAAAAAGGACGAAAAGAACGTTCCGCTCCAGATGAAAGGCCAGGAGGTCTTCAAGAGCGCCGTATCCTCGTCGATAAAGGATATCTGTGACGTAGTCGATGAATCGAACATGCAGCTCGAGGACGTTGACCACTTCATTCTGCATCAGGCCAATCTGCGAATAGTCGAGGCCGTTTGCAATCTGTTGAAACAGGATCCCGCCAAATTCCCGCACAACGTGGAACTCTACGGAAACACTTCGTCGGCCAGCATTCCGATGCTCCTCGACGAAATGAACATGCGCGGAGAACTCAAGGACGGAGACAAACTTGTATTCAGTGCATTCGGCGCCGGATTCACGACCGGAGCCTGCGTAATCGAATGGCACGCTTAATCAAAAAGAGACCAAAATGGAACGCAGAGTAGTTATAACAGGATTGGGTGTCATATCACCTGTAGGAAACAACGTTACGGATTTCTGGAAAAGCCTGACTGAAGGACGTTGCGGTATAGATTTCATTCAGGGACTTGATATGGGCCAACTGCCCATCAAGGTTGCCGGACAGGTCAAGAACTTCAACCCCGAGGAATACGGAATAGACCGCGCCTCGGTCCGCAAAAACGACCTTTACAGCCAATATGCCCTTGCGGCAGCACACCAGGCCGTAACCGAAAGCGGTCTCGTTAGCGGAGAGAACATCGATCCCGAACGTTTCGGCGTATACATAGGATCGGGAATCGGGGGAATGAGCACATTCGTCAAGGAGACGGAAGTTCTGCTCAACGAAGGCGCACACCGTATATCTCCGTTCTTCGTGCCGATGATGATCGCCAACATCGCATCGGGCAACATCGCCATAAAATACAACGCCGAAGGTCCCTGCCTTCCCATCGTGACGGCTTGTGCCACAGGCACCAACTCAGCCGGAGAGGCTTTCCGTGCAATCAAATACGGCTACGCCGACGCTATTATCACCGGCGGCGCCGAGGCTGCGGTACATCCTCTGGCAATCGGAGGTTTCAACAGCAGCAAGGCCCTTACCAAGGCTGACGATCCCAAACAGGCAAGTATTCCGTTCGACAAGCGCCGTTCCGGTTTCGTAATCGCAGAAGGCGCAGGTGTTCTCGTATTCGAGGAGTATGAGCATGCCAAAGCCCGCGGTGCGAAGATCTATGCCGAGGTATGCGGTTATGGCAACAACTGCGATGCATACCACTACACCGCACCCCGCCCGGGAGGCGTAGTAGCATCGAAAGTCATCAAGATGGCTCTCGAAGAGGCCGGATTCACAGCCGAGGACAAGCTCTATATCAACGCACACGGAACCAGCACTCCGCTGAACGACAAGACCGAAACAGCAGCCATAAAGCTTGCTTTGGGCGAGGAACTCGCACGCAAGGCCAAGATCAGTTCGACCAAGTCGATGACCGGCCACATGCTCGGAGCAACCGGAGGCGTCGAGCTCGTTGCAACTGCACTTGCTTTGAAGAACGGCATTGTACCTCCGACAATCGGCCTGCAGGAGCCCGACGAAGAGTGCGACCTCGACTACACGCCCAACAAGGCAGTCGAGTGCGACCTCACGATAGGAATATCTAACACGTTCGGATTCGGCGGACACAACAGCTGTGTAGCACTCCGCACGGTAAAATAAATCGGCATAAAGATGAACAGAGACGAAATCAAACAGATGATCCCCCACCGCGAGCCGATGCTGCTGGTGGACGAGACGGTACTCGACGGCGAATACGCCCACTCGGTATACCACGTCAAGGGAGACGAGTTTTTCCTTCAGGGACACTTTCCCGGCTATCCGGTTGTTCCCGGGGTTATTCTGTGCGAAATCATGGCACAGTCGAGCTGCATACTTGTAAAGGATTACCTTGCAGGCAAGACCCCGATGTACACCGGCATAGAAAAGGCCCGGTTCAAGTCTTCGGTCCGTCCGGGCGACAAGCTCGACATCACTGCAAAGGTGATCATGCACCGCGGCCCGCTCTTCATGATCGACGCCAAGGCCAAGGTTGGCGACAGGCTGTGCTGCGAAGGGACGCTCTCGTTCCTGCTCGTGCCGAACGAACATTTGAATGAATCTAAATGATTTGATATGAAACTTTTGGAGAACAAGGTAGCGCTTGTAACCGGCGCTGCAAGAGGTATCGGCAAAGCCATTGCAACCGAACTTGCCAAGAACGGCGCTGACATTGCCTTCACCGACCTGAACAGAAACGAGGCCATGGAGGCTACCGAAGCCGAAATAGCAGCTCTCGGCGTAAAATGCCGCGGTTACGCTTCGAATGCGGCCAACTTCGACGAAACGCACGAAGTAGTAAAACAGATACTTGCCGATTTTGGCAAGATAGACATTCTGGTAAACAACGCCGGAATCACGAAGGACGGACTGATGATGCGAATGAGCGAAAGCCAGTGGGACGCCGTATTGACGGTAAACCTCAAATCGGCATTCAACTTCATTCACGCCGTAATTCCGTCGATGGCAAGCCAGCGCAGCGGCTCGATAATCAACATATCGTCGGTCGTAGGCGTCAGCGGTAATGCCGGCCAGTGCAACTACTCGGCTTCCAAGGCCGGAATGATCGGTCTGGCCAAGTCGATAGCGAAGGAGATGGGTCCTCGCGGAATACGCGCGAACTGCATCGCCCCGGGCTTCATCATCACCGACATGACGGACAAACTCCCCGACAACGTAAAGGCAGACTGGAATGCCAAGATTCCGTTGCGTCGCGGCGGCACGCCCGAAGAGGTCGCCAAGGTGGCACTCTTCCTGGCAAGCGATCTGGCTTCGTACGTAAGCGGTCAGGTTATCCACTGCTGTGGAGGAATGAACTGCTAACAAACAATTATCTCAATAAACACAGGAACGGCCGGAATTATGATTCCGGCCGTTCCTGTGTTTACTTCGGTCGTGTAAGATATCCACATGCCAAATGACACCCCGATTATGCAATTCGAGTTGCAGTGATACAACTATCGGACATATAGAACGGATTTATGGTCAAAAACATTCTGTAAGGGCAGAATCGGAATTTCAAAGTTTGCCGAATCGAATATTTTGACTACTTTTACCCTACATTTATACGACATATATACCCGAAGCAGGCTCTATCGTAGAGATGCTCAAGAAAGATGTGAGAATTTCCATGCAGGAAACAACGACTGCAGAACTGAAGCCCCGCATGACCAATGACGACGGGCGTCCCCAGGGTGTGTGCCATAATGAACCGTACGGCGAGGAAGATGTGCATACGGAAGAAAAGTTCTGGTATGCCCTGAGGGTGACATATGCACGCGAGCTGAAAGTAAAGCAGAGTTTCGACGAAAAGGGCATTGAATCATATGTTCCGATGCGCATGGTTGAGCGGCGCTTTTTCGGGAAACGGCGCAAAAGGCTCGTGCCGGCCATACACAACCTCATCTTCGTCCACATCGAACGCGCGCGCATGAAGGAGATAAAATCGACGACCGACATGCCGATAAGGTATATCATGGACAGGGAGAGCAAGAGCCCCGTAATTGTTCCTGACAAACAGATGGCAGACTTTATCGCAGTGGCAAAATCCGACAACGAACATGTCGAATTTATCAGCCCCGATGCCATCTCGATAAAAAGCGGAGAACGCGTAAGGGTAATCGACGGAGCATTCAAGGGAGTCGAAGGAGAATACATAAGATACAAGGGCCACAGCAAGGTAGCCATATCCATACGCAACGTCTTATCGGTTGTCACGGCATACGTACCGTTGCGGTATATTGAAAAGATTGAACCCTAAAAATACCATAAAATGAAAGGAATAGTTTTGGCCGGCGGAAGCGGCACGCGCCTGTATCCCATAACCAAAGGTGTCAGCAAGCAGTTGTTGCCCATATACGACAAACCGATGATATACTACCCCATCTCGGTGCTGATGTACGCGGGAATACGCGAAATACTCATAATCTCCACCCCGGCCGACCTGCCGGCATTCAAAAGGCTGCTGGGCGACGGGTCTGACTACGGATTGACATTGGAGTATGCCGAACAGCCTTCGCCAGACGGACTGGCCCAGGCTTTCATCATAGGCGAGAAATTCATAGGCAAAGATCCGGTTTGCCTCGTTTTGGGGGACAACATATTCCACGGAGCAGGACTTGACAAGCTGCTTGACGAAGCCGTAAGAGCCGTGAAGGCAGACAACAAGGCAACGGTTTTCGGATACCGTGTCGACGATCCGGAGAGATACGGTGTTGCTGAATTCGACGAGGCGGGCAACTGTCTGTCAATAGAGGAGAAGCCGCAGCACCCCAAATCCAACTATGCCGTCGTAGGACTTTACTTCTACCCCAACGACGTCGTAGGCATTGCTAAAAACATCAAGCCCTCGGCCCGCGGAGAACTCGAAATAACATCGGTCAATCAGGAGTATCTCGCACAGGGCCGGCTTAAGGTGCAGAAATTCGAACGTGGCTATGCATGGCTCGACACCGGCACCTACGATTCTCTCGCCGAGGCCTCCATATTCGTCGAGGTAATCGAGAAACGTCAGGGGCTGAAAATAGCATGTCTCGAAAGTATCGCCTATCATCGCGGCTGGATCTCAGCCGCGAAACTGCGTGAAATTGCAGCACCCATGGCCAAAAATCAATATGGTAAATATCTTCTCAAACTGATAGAGGAGAAATAAACATGAACGTAATCAAAACTGAAATAGAGGGAGTCTTCATTATAGAACCCAGGATTTTCGGAGACGAACGAGGATACTTTTTTGAAAGTTACTCGCAACGCGAGTTCGACGAGAAGATCCGCCCGATAAACTTCGTACAGGACAACGAATCCAAATCCCGTTACGGGGTACTGCGCGGGCTGCACTTCCAGAAAGGGCGCCATGCACAATCCAAACTTGTCCGTGTGGTACAGGGACGGGTACTCGATGTGGCGGTTGACATACGCCGCGGATCTCCGACATTCGGACATCATGTTGCGGTCGAGTTATCGGCTGACAACAAACGCCAATTGTTCATTCCCCGCGGTTTTGCCCACGGCTTTTCGGTATTGAGCGAGGAGGCGGTATTCCAATACAAGTGCGACAACGCCTATGCCCCTGACGAAGAGGGAGCCATAGCATGGGACGACCCGACAATCAATATCGACTGGCGGATCCCGGCAGCAGATGTCATTTTGTCGGAGAAAGACAAACATCACCCGAAGCTCGATGAAGCGCCCGAACTGTTCGACTATAAAACGGATTACTATGCTTAACATTCTTATTACCGGCGCCAACGGACAGTTGGGTAACGAGATGCGGAAGTTAGGGACTGCGTCCGCCGACAACTACATATACACCGATGTTGCAGAACTAGATATCACCGATGCAGATGCGGTGGACCGCTTCATCGTAATGAACGATATCAACGTAATAGTTAACTGCGCGGCCTACACCAATGTCGAGAAAGCTGAAGGAGACGAAGCTGCAGCTGACAGGATAAACCACCGTGCGGCAGACAATCTCGCCAAATCGGCAAAAAAGTGTAGAGCAACGCTCATACATGTATCGACAGATTACGTTTTCGACGGTCACAAAAACACTCCTTACACCGAAGACGAAACACCGTCTCCGCTGGGAGCATACGGACGTACCAAACTCGATGGAGAGAAAGCCATCATCGATTCCGGCTGTAAATACATCATTGTCCGCACGGCCTGGCTCTATTCCGAGTATGGCAACAACTTCGTAAAAACGATGCTGCGCCTAACATCCGAACGCGAAAGCGTAAATGTAGTTTCCGATCAGATCGGATCACCGACATATGCAGGAGACCTCGGGACGGCAATATTCGACATCATCGAGCACCGCAAGTTCGAAGGCAATATGGGAATATATCACTACACCGATGAAGGTGTATGCTCGTGGTACGATCTTGCCCATGAGACGGCCCGTATTGCGGGGAATACACAGTGTAACGTAAGGCCATGCCGCACATGGGAATATCCGACCAAAGCCGAGCGTCCGAGTTATTCGGTACTCGACAAGAGCAAATTCAAAGCAACATTCGGGACAGAGATACCCTATTGGCGTGAATCGCTGGAAAAATGCATCAAGAACCTAAAAAACAACAAAATATGAAACGTAACATCGTGATAACCGGAGGTGCCGGATTTATCGGATCACACGTAGTCAGGCTGTTTGTGAACAAATATCCGGACTACAATATCATAAATCTCGACAAACTGACATATGCAGGCAACCTTGCGAATCTAAAGGACATTGAGGACAAGCCAAACTATCACTTCGAGAAGTGCGACATATGCGATTTCGACGCCGTGCGCGAGATATTCCGCAAATATGATGTAAACGGAGTAATACACCTTGCAGCCGAAAGCCATGTGGACCGTTCGATAAAAGACCCGTTCACATTTGCAAAGACCAATGTTCTCGGTACCCTTTCGATGCTTCAGGCTGCCCGGGAGTATTGGAACGGTAATTGGGATAACAAACTCTTCTACCACATATCAACAGACGAGGTATACGGAGCACTTGAACTTACAAAGCCTGACGGAGATGCCCCATACGGCGACGAATTCTTCACCGAAGAGACAAAATATCAGCCTCACAGCCCATATTCGGCATCTAAGGCAAGCAGCGACCATTTCGTGCGCGCCTTTCACGACACATATGGCATGCCGGTAATCGTCACCAACTGTTCGAACAATTATGGTCCGTATCAGTTCCCGGAGAAACTTATACCGCTGTTCATAAACAACATACGCCACCACAAGCCGCTGCCCGTATACGGCAAGGGAGAGAATGTACGCGACTGGCTGTACGTGGTTGACCATGCACGGGCGATAGACACCATCTTCCACAAAGGCAAGATAGCCGAGACATACAATATAGGCGGATTCAACGAATGGAAGAACATCGACCTGATCAAGGTCATAATAAAGACTACGGACCGTTTGTTGGGCAATCCCGATGGATATTCGCTTGACCTGATAACATACGTCACAGACCGTGCCGGCCACGACCTGAGATATGCGATAGATTCCACCAAACTCAAGAACGAACTTGGCTGGGAACCCTCATTACAGTTTGAAGAAGGCATTGAAAAAACCGTGAAATGGTATCTCGACAACCAGGCATGGCTTGACAACATCACCTCCGGCGAG
>DXGW01000152.1 GCA_019113665.1 Candidatus Alistipes excrementipullorum | reverse complement strand
CAACCTGATGGCTGCAGCCATGGGTGAAAACGAGGAGTGGGACGTACTCTACCCCGAATTCGCAAGAATCGCAGAGGAGGAGGGTTTCCCCGAGATCGCACTGACCTTCCGTAATGTTGCGATCGTCGAGGCCGAGCACGAGAGACGCTACCTCAAACTCCTGGGCCGCATTACCGACGGCAACTTCTTCATTCGCGATCAGGAGATCTGGTGGCAGTGCCGCAACTGCGGATTCATCTACAAAGGCAAGGAGGCTCCTGAGAAGTGTCCCGCATGCCAGCACCCGCAGGCATACTTCGAACCCAAGAAGGAGAACTACTAATATATTAAACATTAAAGCAATAAAGCCCGCCACTCAATGTGACGGGCTTTATTCTTACCGGAGCGTTCAATGCTCTCCGAACTGCTCCATGACGGACTTGATCTTCTGCCGTATCTTGTCATTGCACAGATTGCCGATGCTCCCCTCGTGCGTATGGTGCACTTCGCGCGTCGGTTTGTATTCACCGTCCTTCACGGCAAGTCCTATGCGTTTGTATGCTTCGCGGAACGGCACGCCCGACAGTGTCATGCGGTTGACATCTTCAACCGTGAACAGCGTATCGTACTTCGGATCGTCGAGAATATCTGTCCGGACCTTTATATGCCCCAACATGAAATCGCACATGGCAACAGTCCGCTTCAATTCCTCGGTTGCAGGGAAGATTATGTCCTTGAGCAGCTGCTGGTCACGGTGGTAGCCTATCGGCAGGTTCGTAGTGAGCAGCGATATCTCATTGGGAACGGCCTGCAGGCGGTTGCACTTGCCGCGCATGATCTCGAAGACATCGGGATTCTGTTTGTGCGGCATTATGCTCGATCCGGTAGTGAACTGCGGCGGCAGCGAGATGAATCCGAAATTCTGGTTCATGAAGAGACATGCGTCCATCGCAAAGCGCCCGATGGTCGAGGCTATCGAGGCTACGGCATAGGCGGTTGCACGTTCGGTCTTGCCTCGGCTCATCTGTGCAGCCACCACATTGTAATGCAGGTCGGCAAAGCCGAGCAGCCGGGTGGTCATGGTGCGGTCCAGCGGAAATGAGGAGCCGTAACCGGCGGCCGAACCGAGAGGATTCTGGTCGGCAATGTGATAGGCGGCCGCAAGCAGCTGCAGATCGTCCGCAAGCGTTTCGGCATAGGCTCCGAACCACAGCCCGAACGACGAAGGCATGGCTATCTGCAGGTGAGTATAGCCGGGCATCAGGACATTCCTGTACTTGTCGCTGAGTGCCAGCAGCTTATCGGACAATGCGGCGACAGCCGAGGCTATGTTCCATATCTCGTCCCTCATGAACAGCTTTATGTCGACAAGTATCTGGTCATTGCGCGAGCGGCCGGAGTGGATCTTCTTGCCGACGTCCCCGAGTTCGCGGGTCAGCATCAGCTCCACCTGCGAATGTATATCCTCGACATCGTCCTCGATATGGAAATTGCCCTTCTCTATCTCTGCGGCAATACGGTCGAGGCCGCCGAGCAGGATCCCGAGCTCTTCGGACGTCAGCAGCCCGATGCTCTCCAGCATGCGGATATGTGCCTTCGAACCCTCGACGTCGTATTTGGCCAAACGCATGTCGAGTTCGCGGTCGTTGCCTACGGTATACTCTTCTATCATCTTGTCGGGCTCGATGCCCTTGTCCCAAAGTTTAGTAGCCATACTCTTTTGCAAGTTGCTTTATATATCGTTTATAAATATCTGTACCTTCGGTTATTTCATCACGCATAACGTATTCGTCCGCAGAATGCGAGCGCATCGAGTCGCCTATGCCCATCTTTACGGTCGGGAAAGGCATCAGCGCCATGTCCGACGTCGTCTCGGAGACGAACGTCCTGCGGCCGAGAGCCGCGGCCGCACGCACCAGAGGATGCGCGGCATCTATGGCCGAAGCCCGTATGCGCGTGGAACGCGGAACGACGTCCGACTTAAGTGCCGCACGTACGATCTCGACGGTCTGCTCGTTGGTATAGGCATCGGTCGTACGCATGTCGACCACGAAACGGCAGCTGTCCGGAACGATATTGTGCTGCGTGCCTGCCGAAATCATCGTTGCGGTCATGCGTATGTCGCCCAGCAGCGGCGACACCTTGTCGAAACGGAAATTCCGGAGCGTGTTTATGTCGTCCAATGCTATATAGAGGGCATTTATACCGTTGCCGTGTGCGGCGTGCCCGCTGCGGCCGTGAGCCTCGCAGTCGAGCACCACAAGCCCCCGCTCGCCGACGGCTGCATGCATACCCGTGGGTTCGCCCACGACAGCCATGTCTACACGTCCGAGTTCCGGCAGCAGCGCCCTCATGCCGCGCTCGCCAGAACGTTCCTCCTCAGCCGATATGGCCAGCAGGAGGTTGAACGGCAGCGGTGTGCGGGCATACTCCAGGAATGTGGCGACAAGCGCCACGACCGAAGCGCCGGCATCATTGCTTCCCAGTCCGTAGATGCGGCCGTCCTCCTCGTCGGGCGAGTAGGGATCGCGCGTATATGACGCCGAAGGGCGCACCGTGTCATGGTGGGAGTTGAGCATCAGAGTCTCCCGTGCGGGATCATATTCCTCGGCAAAGGCATAGACGTTGTTATGGAGCCTGCGCGGCCGTACGCCATGCTCCGACAGAAAGTGTTCGAGCAGGTCTGCAGTAGCCGACTCCTCGCCGGATTGCGACGGGCGGCGTATCAACTCCTTGAGCAGTTGTATGGTCTCTTTCGTATTCATGCCTTTATTACAGTTCCGGCCCCCACCCTTAAAAGGTCGTCGGAGTGTTTTATGGTGACGCCCCTTACGCCTTCGGCCACAGCCTTGAGGGCATTCTCGACTTTGGGAATCATGCCCGAGCTGATCACCCCCTCGGCCTTGAGCGCGGGATATGTCTCCGCCGTGATTTCGTGTATTACCGAGCTTTCGTCCGCGACGTCGCGCAAAACGCCCGCCTTCTCGAAACAGAATATCAGTTCGGAAGGCGCTACCCTGCCGACGCCCGTTGCCACGGCCGAAGCCACGCTGTCGGCATTGCAGTTCAGCAGCGAGCCTTTGCCGTCGTACATTATCGAACAGATGACAGGGACGATTCCCTCCCCGGCAAATGATTTCAGCCGTTCACCGTCAACCTCGGCGATGTCGCCAACGAAACCGAAATCGATCGGTTCAGGCGAGCGCCTGTCAGCCCGGATTATGCCGGCATCGGCCCCTGACATGCCGATGGCATTGCAACCGAAGTTCTGCAAGGCCGCGACGATGCGCTTGTTGATAAGGCCGGCATATACCATAGTAACGACGTCGAGTGTCGCCTTGTCGGTAACGCGGCGTCCGTCGATCATCTGCGTCTTGATCTCGAGGCGCTCGGCCATGCGCGTAGCAAGTTTGCCGCCGCCATGCACGAGTATCTTCGGGGAGTCGATCGATGCAAACTCCTGCAGGAAACGCGTCAGCTTCGATTCGTCGTCGATGACGTTACCTCCGATCTTGACAATCTTGATGTTACTCATCTTTCAGTCCCTCCAGCAAGCGTTTGATTACCACCTGGGCCGAGATCTCTCGGTTGGCAGCCTCGGGAATGACCAGACTGCGCTCCGATTCGATGACCTCGTCCGTAACGATCATGTTGCGCCGCACGGGCAGGCAGTGCATGAAGAATGCATTGTCGGTCAAGGCCATCTTTTCGGCGTCGATGGTCCACGAACGGTCACGGCTCAGCACCTTGCCGTAATTTTCTGCCGCATAGGCCGACCAGTTCTTGGCATAGACGAAATCTGCGCCCTCCAAAGCCTTGCGCTGATCGTATTCGATACGGGCACGGCCCGTGAAGCGCGGGTCGAGTTCGTAACCCTCAGGGTGTGTTATGACGAACTCGTAGTCGGTGGCATTGATCCACTCGGCAAACGAGTTGGGTACAGCCTGCGGCAGGGCGTTCGGGTGCGGTGCCCATGACATGACCACCTTCGGGCGCTCCTTGGTCTTGTGCTCCTCAATGGTTATAAGGTCGGCGAAGCTCTGCATGGGGTGGCGGGTGGCGGCCTCCATGCTGAATACCGGACGCCCCGAGTATTTGATGAACTGCTCGATCACACGCTCCTCGTAGTCGGCATCACGGTCCTTGAGCCCGGCAAACGAACGGACGCCGATAATATCACAGTATGAGCCCATTACCGGAATAGCCTCAAGTATGTGTTCGGCCTTGTCGCCGTCCATCACGACGCCGCGTTCGGTTTCGAGTTTCCATGCTCCCTGGTTTACGTCGAGGACCATGACGTTCATTCCGAGGTTCATTGCAGCCTTCTGTGTCGAAAGGCGCGTACGCAGGCTCGAATTGAAGAAGACGAGCATTGCCGTGCGGTTCTTGCCGAGGTCGGTATGTGCAAAACGGTTTTTCTTTATCTCAAGCGCCTCGCCTACGGCAGCCTTCAGGTCGCCGATATCCTCGACGCATGTGAATTTTTTCATAATGTAAGGTCCTTTAATGCATTAACAAACAGGTCGACATGTTCTTCGGTTATACCCAGAGCAGGCAGCAGCCGTATGGTAGACATGCCCGCACCGCCGGTGAAGATATGCTTCTCGAACAACAGACGGCGCCGCATCTCGGCAGCCGAGCCGTCGACATCGAAGCCTACCATCAGGCCGCGTCCGCGGACATCTTTAGCCGCAGGTATGGTCTTGAGCTGGGCAATGAGGTATTCACCGACGCGCAACGCGTTGTCTACAAGGTTCTCATCGCGCATAACCTCAAGTACGGCTATGGCTGCCGCACATGCAAGATGGTTGCCTCCGAATGTCGTTCCGAGCATTCCGTGTACGGCCTCGAACTCAGGCGATATGAGCACGCCGCCGATCGGAAGCCCGTTGCCCATGCCCTTGGCCGTAGTTATGAGGTCGGGGCGTATGCCTGCATACTGGTGAGCGAAGAAACGTCCGCTGCGGCCGTAGCCCGACTGTATCTCGTCGAGAATAAGCATCGTGCCGGTCTGTTTGGTCGCCTCGCGCAACTGCACTAAGAAATTGTCGTCGGGAACATGTATACCGGCAACTCCCTGAATGCCTTCGATGATGACGGCGGCAAATTCACCCGTCGACAATTCGCGGCTTACAGCCTCGATATCGTTCAACGGGACGAAAACTATGTTGTCCGTACGGTTGAAGGGCGATACTATCTTCGGATTGTCGGTTGCAGCCACGGCCCCTGACGTACGCCCGTGAAAAGCCTTCGAGAAAGCGAGAACCCGCTTGCGTCCCGTATGGAACGACGCGAGTTTCAGTGCGTTCTCATTGGCCTCAGCACCGGAATTGCAGAGGAAAAGGCTGTAATCCTCATACCCCGACATCTTGCCGAGCATCTCGGCGAGTCTAACCTGCAACGAGTTCTGTACGGAGTTGGAGTAAAAGCCGAGCTTGGAGACCTGATCCGCAATAGCCGCAACATAATGCGGGTGCGAATGGCCGATGGATATTACGGCATGGCCGCCGTAGAGATCAAGATACTCCGTGCCCTCCCTGTCATAGACATGGCAGCCACGGCCCCTTACGGGCTCGACCGGATACAGCGGATATACATCGAATGGTTTCATCTTCTGTTCATGTTTTAGAAGGCCGAAGCCTTGAGTTTCAATCCCGTGTTTTCGGCAAGGCCGAACATCAGGTTCATATTCTGTACGGCCTGGCCCGACGCCCCTTTCAGCAGGTTGTCGATGACCGAAACCACATGCAGTTTGGAGCCGTGCTTTTCGACATGCAGCAGTGCCTTGTTGGTATTGACCACCTGCTTGAGGTCGATATTGGACGGATAGACGAACGTAAACGCGGCATCGGCATAGAACGAGGCGTAGAGTTTGTCGGCCTCTTCCTGCGACAACGGGCACTCCGTATAGACGCTCGCAAGAATGCCGCGGGTAAAGTCGCCGCGCAACGGCACAAAGTTGATATTGCTGTCGAAATCGTTCTGCAACAACCTTATATTGCGGTTTATCTCAATCAGATGTTGATGCGTAAACGACTTGTATGCCGAAACGTTCGACGCCCTCCAGCTGAAATGCGTCGTGGCACTCGGTTTGACGCCCGCACCAGTCGAGCCGGTTATGGCCGTAACGTGTATCTCGTCCTTGAGAAGCCCTTCGGCCGCAAGCGGCAGCAAGGCCAGCTGTATGGCCGTGGCGAAACAGCCCGGATTGGCCACACGTCCGGCGCCGGCAATCCTCCGGCGGTTCAGTTCCGGAAGACCGTACACGAAACCGCCGCTCTCATCGCGGAAATCCTGCGCCAGGTCGATGATCTTCAACTGCGGCGGCAGCTGCACGCCCTCAATAAACTTGCGGCTCTCGCCGTGCGCCGAACAGATGAACAGGACGTCGATCTGCGCAAGGTCGTATTCCGAAGCGAAACACATCGAGGTTTCGCCGTACAGCCCCGCATGTACGGCCGAAAGCGGGTTGCCCGCATTGCTCGAACTGTGCACGAAAACAAGTTCTACGTCGTCGTGATTGAGCAGCAGCCTGACAAGCTCGCCGGCGGTATACCCCGCTCCTCCTATGATGCCTGCCCGTATCACTTTCCGTTGCGTTTTTGAACGTTGTAGTAGATCTTTATCTGGTTGCCGAGGATCTTGGTGAATCCCTTCACGTCATCGGCAGTCCATGCCTTGTTCACCTCGCCGTATTCGCCGAAATCGGTCTTCATCAGATCGTATGTGGAATCCACGCCGACGAGCGTGTAGCAATAGGGACGCAGAATAAGTTCGACCGTACCCGTCACGTTGCGCTGCGACGACGTAAGCATCGCCTCAATGTCGCGCATTACGGGTTCAAGATACTGGGCCTCGTGCAGGAACATGCCGTACCATGTGCCGACCTGATCCTTCCAGTACTGCTGCCATTTGGTCAGGGTGTGCTTTTCGAGCATCTTGTGTGCCGCGATGATGACGATCGGAGCTGCCGCCTCGAAACCGACACGTCCCTTGATGCCGATGATGGTATCGCCGATGTGCATGTCGCGGCCGATGCCGTATTTCGAGGCGATGGCCTCGATTGCACGTATCGCCTCTACCTTGTCGGCATAAGGCTTGCCGTTCACCGCCGAAATTTCGCCGCACTCGAACGAAATCTTCAGGCTCTCCTCCCCGGTAGCGGTAATCTGTGACGGATAGGCGCTTTCGGGAAGCGTCTGCTCCGAGTGCAGGGTCTCCTTTCCTCCGATAGAGGTACCCCACAACCCCTTGTTGATCGAATACTCCATCTTCTTGAAGTCGGCCTCGAAACCGTGCTTGCGAAGATATTCGATCTCGTATTCGCGGGTCAGCGTCATGTCGCGCGTCGGGGTGATGATGCCGATCTCGGGGGCCAGGATCTGGAACGTCAGGTCGAAACGCACCTGGTCGTTGCCTGCGCCGGTCGAACCGTGTGCGACATAGTCGGCGCCGATCTTCTTGGCATACTCGATTATGGCCATCGCCTGGAATATGCGCTCCGACGATACGGATATGGGGTATGTTCCATTGCGCAGGACATTTCCGAAAATCATGTACTTTATGCTCTTCTCGTAATACTCCTGCTCAATATCGAGCGTGGCATGTGACGCGGCCCCGAGAGCCTTGGCCTTCTCGGCTATGACCTGCAGCTCGGCCGCCGAAAAACCGCCCGTATTGGCTATGGCCGTATGAACCTCGTAACCCTTCTCCTCGGAGAGATACTTCACGCAGAAGGAGGTGTCGAGACCTCCGCTGAATGCCAAAACTACCTTTTTTTTGCTTTCCATATCTTTATCGTTTATTTCAGGTGAAACACTTTCTTGAATATATTCTTGACATACATGAAATAGGGAGCCAGCCGCGAACGCTTCTCGTCGGCATGCTTCGCCGGGTCGTACAACATGCCGGTGCAAAGGCACATGCGGCGGTTGTTGCGCATGAGTATGTCATAGTTGCAGCAGCCCTGGCAACCCTGCCAGAAGGCGTCGTCGTCGGTCAGTTCCGAGAAAGTGACTGGTATGTAGCCCAGTCTCGAATTGAGTTTCATGACCGGCAGCGATGTGGTGATACTGAATAATTTCGCATTGGGAAATCGTCGTCGTGCAAGTTCGAACGTCTTGTTCTTGATCTGCTCGGCAAGACCACGGTGCCGATATTCAGGATCGACAATGAGACCCGACGTGGCAACGAAATCGCCGTGTTCCCAGCTCTCGATATAGCTGAAGCCCACGAGTCTGTCACCGTCGAGCGCAACGACCGACTTGCCGCCCGTAATCTTTTCGGATATGTATTCGGGCGAACGTTTGGCTATTCCCGTCCCGCGCTGCAGCGCCGATTCATATATCAGTTGGCAGATGTGTTCGGCGTACTTGGTGTGTGAAGCATCGGCGAACATGACGGGAATGTGATTTTTATATGCGTAATTATCCATCGCACACAATAATACTATATACTATATAAGTGTAAAACAATAATGGAAATATGTGAAAATGCAGGTAAGTGCGTTCCGGGCAATATTTATCCTACCCGAAACATGGACGATGAAGAATCATCGGACTTTGTACAGTGCGTTGACACGTACAAATGCTTGCGGATTGCAATATACAACATTGCGGCAAACAACCGTCGCCGTGCGATTCCATCCGACGGCTTTAGTAGATGATATGCTGTTGTTGCCGGTTGCCATTTTGATAACCTATACTTTCCTAATTCGGTTGCAAATATAGTATAAATTTTTAATAATACACCATTTCGGCCGGCAGATTAGCCAATTTATTTTCAGACAGCAAGGCATGCAGCTGATTTTGTATG
>DXGW01000151.1 GCA_019113665.1 Candidatus Alistipes excrementipullorum | reverse complement strand
TATGTACCGTGTTTGCTGCTAACATCTTTCTTTAAATATATATAAGTCTGTCTGAATTCGGCTCTCGGAGGGGCTCTTTGCCGGACGGGCAGAGAGGGCTTGTGACAGCCTCGTTTTGACTTCACAAAGTTGTAAATAAATTACTAAAAAAATCAGGCATTTTCAGTTGTTTATTTGCTTTTTTTGTATATAGAAAAATCAGGCTTTTCAGGAGGTTATTTTTAACTTGCTGATATAGAATAAATGAATTTTTATTTATATATTTGCATATAAAATTTTTAATGGTCGAGTGATCGAACTATAAACAAAATTGATATTGATATGGCAAATGAATTGGACCAGCTCGTGCTCGCCAAAGCCGAAAAGTGGCTTACGGGCGAATATGACGAAGCGACAAAGAAACAGGTCAAATATTTGATCGACAACGACAAGACGGAGCTTACCGAAAGCTTCTACAAGGATCTTGAATTCGGAACAGGCGGCCTGCGCGGCATTATGGGAGTCGGAACCAACCGCATGAACATCTATACCGTAGGTTTTGCGACTCAGGGTCTGGCAAACTACCTCAAGAAGAACTTCGCGGGTGAGGAGATACGTGTGGCCATAGGTCATGACAGCCGTAACAATTCTCGCATGTTTGCCGAGCATGTAGCCGACATTTTCGCATCGAACGGTTTCAAGGTGTTCCTCTTCGATGCATTGCGTCCGACGCCCGAATTGAGCTTTGCCATTCGCGAACTCAAGTGCCAGTCCGGCGTAGTTGTGACGGCGTCGCACAATCCCAAGGAGTATAACGGTTACAAGGCATACTGGAGTGACGGTTCGCAGGTGACCGAACCCCATGACAAGAACATCATCGCCGAGGTCGAGAAGATCACCTCGGTAAGCCAGGTTATGACAGGTCTGAACAAGGAGAACATTACGATCCTTGGCGAGGATTTCGACGAGAAGTATCTCGACCGTATCCATGAACTGTCGCTTTCGCCCGAGAGCGTTAAGAAGTTCCATGACCTGAAGATCGTATATACCCCTCTGCACGGAGCAGGTGTACGTCTTGTGCCCGCATCGTTGCGCAAGTTCGGATTTACCAATGTCATATCCGTTCCGGAGCAGTCGGTGATCGACGGCAATTTCCCGACAGTCGAGTCCCCAAACCCCGAGGAACGCAAGACCATGTCTATGGCGATCGAGCTTGCCCGCAAGGAGGGCGCCGATCTGGCCATGGCGACGGACCCCGATTCCGACCGTATCGGACTCGCGCTGCGCAATGGAAAGGGCGAGTATGTACTGCTCAACGGAAACCAGACCCTTGTGCTGCTGATGTGCTATCAACTTACGCGCTGGGCCGAACTCGGACGCATCGACGGCAACCAGTATGTTGTCAAGACTATCGTAACGTCGATGATGCCCGATGCCGTTGCCGAACATTTCGGAGTCAAATGCTACAATTGCCTGACCGGATTCAAGTTCATTGCAAAGGTTATTCGCGAGCAGGAGGGCAAGACCAAGTATATCGGTGGCGGTGAAGAGTCGTTCGGATACCTTGCCGGCGATTATGTCCGCGACAAGGACGGTGTTTCGGCCTGCTCGCTGGCTGCCGAGGCTGCCGCATGGGCTAAGGACAAGATGGGCATGACGCTTTACGAGTGGCTGCAGGATCTCTATGTCAAGTACGGATTCTACCGCGAGGGCCTCGTGAACGTCGTACGCAAGGGTAAGGACGGAGCCGAGCTTATCCAGAATATGATGGTCGAGTACCGTGCAAATCCGCCCAAGAGTATTCTCGGATCGCCGGTTGTTAAGATATACGACTACAAGACGCTTGAGGTTCTCGACGTGGAGAGCGGCAAACGCTCGCCTATCGAGGGCGTAACGGATCACAGCAATGTGCTCCAGTGGGTTACGGCTGACGGAACCAAGGTTTCGGTACGCCCGTCGGGAACGGAGCCTAAGATCAAGTTCTATTTCGGTGTTAAGGCTGTACTGCCTTCGGTTGCGGAGTTCGATAAGGTTCAGGCCGAACTCGATGCCAGGATCGAGGAGATAAAGAAGGAGCTGAAACTCGAATAGTTGTTTAGTCTGTTTGAGAGAATGTGGCTGTCACGCAAGTGGCAGCCTTTTTTGTTGTCGCGATGGCACGGTTTGTGCCGGTTGCCGGAATGTGGACATTGACGTACGATGTGTATGTATGGGACATTTCATATGTACGCAATGCCTCATGAGAGATAAATAGTAACCAACCGTAAGCGAGAGAGGCGCGTCCATGATCAGGACGCGCCTCTCTTTTTATCCGCTGCGAAACTATTTTACTCGTATGATGTTCAGACCGTCGCGTATGGGCAGGATAACGTTCTCTACCCTGCAGTCCTCGCGTATCATGCGGTTGAATTCGAGCAAAGCCTGTGTATGGCGGTCGTTGTGGGCGACTTCGTGCACGACCTTGCCGTACCACAGAATGTTGTCTGCTATGAGTATCGATCCGCTGCCTACGAGTGCCGGAGAACCGTTGTCGCCCATGAGCATGCGGTAATAGTCGGGATATTCGCGCTTGTCGCCGTCAATGAACACCATGTCGAATGTCATGCCGAGTGCCGGTGCTATGTCGAGGGCCGAACCTATGTGCATGTGGATTTTGCCTCCGTGAGGGCTGCGGTCAAAAAACGATTGGGCCAAAGGTTCGAGCTCGTCGTCGACCTCGCATGTGTGCAGTTCCCCGCCGTCGGGCAGGCCGGCCGCCATGCAAAGCGCCGAATAACCGGTGAATGTGCCTATCTCGAGTATGCGCCTTGCCCCGGTCATCTCGACGGTCATCTTCAGCAGTTGGCCCTGTATGTGCCCCGAGATCATGCGCGGGGCTACTACACGGAGATTCGTTTCGCGGTCGAGTTCGTGCAGCAGTTCCTCTTCGGGAGTGGAGTGTTCGTGTATGTATTGTTCGAGAGCGACCATTACTTGTATAGCAGTATCGAGTTGTCGGTGAATATTTCGTTTGCAACATCGGTGAGCTGTTCGGCCTTCAGGGAGTCGATCTTGCGGCATATCTCCTCTATCGTGTCGACCTCGTTGTGTATGAGCAGGCTTTTGCCCAGTCCGAGCATGTAGCTTTCGTTGTTCTCCATTGATACTGCCAGCTGGGCTATGAACTGCTTCTTGGACATCGATAGCTGGCGTGATGATAGAGGTGATTGTTGCAATTTCTTGATCTGCTTGTCTATGAGATCTATGCAGAGGTCGGAATTGCCGTTGTCGGAACTGAAGTATATGGCTACGATTCCGGTGTCGATATATGGCGTGTAGTTTGCCTCGATGTTGTACGACAGGCCGTTTTTCTCGCGTATAACCACATTGAGCAGTGAATTTGCGCACGGGCCGCCGAGTATGTTGACCAGCAGTGCAAGCGGCAGGCGCTTGTCGTCACGTATGCCGTAGGCGCGGTTCCCGACGATGCAATGGTTCTGGTGCGTGTGCTTGACGACAGTCTTTTCGAATCGTACGTATTGCCCGGGTGCTACCCTTTCGTACTCGCGGCGTGTGGCGGGACGTTCGGCGAAATAACGTTCGGCGACACTCTGCACCGTATGCGGCGACATGTTGCCGATCGAGGCGAAAACCATCTGGTCGGTAGTGTGCGTACGTTTGCGGAATTTGAGGATCGCATCTGTGCCGAAACGGGCCAGCGAGGTTTTACGTCCGAGTATATTGTGTCCGAGTTCCGATCCGGCAAAGAGCATGTCCTCGAATGAGTCATAGATCATCTCCGTCGGAGAATCCTTGTAGGTGTTTATCTCGTCGCAGATAACTTCACGCTCCTTGGCCAACTCCTTTTCGGGGAATGTCGACTCGAACGCTATGTCCGAGATCAACTCTGCGGCTTTCGAAAAGTCGCCCTTGAGTACCGTGGCGTGTATCGTCGTGTCCTCTTTTGTGGTATAGGCGTTCAACTCTCCGCCAAGGTTTTCGAGGCGGCAGTTGACCTGATATGCCTTACGGTGGTTTGTGCCCTTGAAAAAGCCGTGCTCCGTGAAATGTGCCAACCCGAATTCCGTCGGCAATTCGTCCCGGCTTCCGGCATTGACTGCAAGGGCGCAATGAGCGACATTGCTCTTTACCTGCCGGTGTATGCCGCGTATGCCGTTAGGCAGTGTATATGTATGGAATTCCATCGTTTCAATCCTTGTTTTTCGATTTGAGGAACTGACCCGTGTAGCTTTCGGGACATTCCGCCAGTTTTGCCGGCGTACCGGCGAATACGAGGTGGCCGCCACGGTCTCCGGCTTCGGCACCGAGGTCTACAACCCAGTCGGCGCACTTGATGACATCGAGGTTGTGTTCGACAACGACGATGGAGTGTCCGTTGGCTATCAGTGCGTTGAATGCGGCCAGCAGCTTGTTTATGTCATGGAAATGCAGACCCGTGGTCGGCTCGTCGAAGATGAACATGATCCCTCCGCCGGCATTGTCCTTCGAAAGGAACGAGGCGAGTTTCACGCGCTGGCTCTCGCCGCCCGAGAGGGTCGACGACGATTGTCCGAGTTTGACATAGCCCAATCCAACGGCCTGCAGCGGTTTCAGGCGGTCAACTATACGTCGGCATGTCGGGTTTTCGCTGTCTTCGCCGAAGAAGGCGACAGCCTCGTCGACGCTCATTTCCAGTACGTCGTAGATGTTCTTGTCGCGGTATTTCACTTCGAGAATTTCGTCCTTGAAGCGTTTGCCGCCGCAGGCCTCGCATACCAGCTCGACATCGGCCATGAACTGCATTCCAACCTTTATGACGCCTTCACCCTGACACTCTTCGCATCGCCCTCCGGGCATGTTGAACGAAAATTGCACGGGAGTAAGGCCTGTGTGTACCGCATATGGCTGTTCTGCAAATAGTTTGCGTATCTCATCGTAAGCCTTGATATAGGTTACGGGATTCGATCGCGTCGATTTGCCTATGGGGTTCT
>DXGW01000150.1 GCA_019113665.1 Candidatus Alistipes excrementipullorum | reverse complement strand
AATACAAATTCTGTAAACCATGAAGCTCACTCCTCTGCGAGTGGGCTTTTTTCATGTCCGCACGGCAGAGGGAGGGGCTCGAAAAAACAACCGGACATGTTGAGAATTGCAATCCAGGCCAAAGGCCGGCTCAATGAACAAAGCCTCGAACTGCTTGCCGAAGCGGGGATACGCGTATCCGACAGCAAGCGCAAACTCATATCACGTGCCGAGGGATTCCCTCTGGAGGTCATATACCTGCGCGACGACGACATACCGCAGGCCGTCGCCATGGGAGTCGTCGACCTTGGCATAGTCGGCCTGAACGAGGTCGAGGAGAAGGGATTCGACGTCGACATCGCAATGAATCTCGGATTCGGGAAATGCCGCATATCGCTGGCCGTGCCCAACACGGCGTCGTATGACGGTCCCGGCTTTTTCCGCGGCAAACGCATCGCCACCTCCTACCCCAACATTCTTTCGCGCTATTTCGCCGAGCAGGGCATCGATGCCGAGATACACACCATCGAAGGATCGGTGGAAATCGCGCCGTCGGTCGGCATGGCCGATGCCGTTTTCGACATAGTATCGTCGGGCGGCACACTCATATCCAACGGTCTTACCGAGGTGGAGAAGATTTTCGACTCGCAGGCCGTGTTGATAGCCAACAACGCCCTCAGCGAAGAGAAGCAGCGCCTTGCGGGACAGCTGAAATTCAGGTTCGGGTCGATAATCGAAAGCCGGGGCATGAAATACGTACTCATGAACCTTCCCAAGGAGAGACTCGACGAAGCCGTCGGTATTCTGCCGGGCATGCGCAGTCCGACCGTATTGCCGCTCGCGCAGGAGGGCTGGTGTTCGATACATGCGGTTATCGCACAGGATCAGCTGTGGGAACGCATCGAGAAACTCAAGGCCATAGGCGCCGAGGGAATACTGATTCTGTCTCTCGAAAACATGATACGCTGAACATCTCAAAAACACGACGACCATGACAATATACAACGAACCCGAATATGCCGAATGGCCGCGTCTGACCGAACGTTTCAGGCGCGACGACGAACAAATCACAGAGCAGGTGGCGGCCATAATCGACGAGGTGCGATGCGGTGGAGACAAGGCCCTGCGCGACATTACCCGCCGCATCGAGGGACGCGACTGCTGCGCCTTCGAGATCACGGCCGGGGAGCGGCGTGCCGCGGCCGCAGAGGTATCTGCCGAACTGAAGGAGGCCATAGCAACGGCCAAAGCCAATATCGAGGCCTTCCACCGTGCACAGTTGACGGAAGAGGTCGTCGTCGAGACCATGCCGGGAGTGCGGTGCATACAGAAGGCCGTACCCATCGGCCGCGTGGGTCTGTACATACCCGGAGGCAAGGCCCCGCTGCTGTCGACCGTACTGATGCTGGCCATACCGGCACGTATCGCCGGCTGCAGGGAGACCATATTGTGCTCCCCGGCCTCGGCCGCCGGGTGCATCGCCCCCGAAATCATATATGCGGCCGACGTTTGCGGCGTAGACCGCATATTCGCGATCGGCGGCGCCCAGGCAATTGCCGCCATGGCCTACGGCAGCGAGAGCATACCGCGCGTCGACAAGATATTCGGGCCCGGAAACCGCTACGTCACCCGCGCCAAGCAGCTTGTCGGGGCCGAAACCACGGCCATAGACATGCCGGCCGGCCCGTCGGAGGTCCTCGTACTTGCCGACGACGAAGCATCGGCGGATTTCGCGGCGGCCGACATGCTGTCGCAGGCGGAACACGGTGGCGACAGCCAGGCGATACTGGTATGCGCGTCGCAGAGGTTCGCACTCGACGTACAGCAGGCCATCGGCCGGCAGGCAGAGCGTCTCGGCCGCCGCGAAATCATTGCCGAAGCGCTTTCACACAGCCGTGCAGTGATATTCGCCGACCGCGGCAAGCGTCTGGCATTCGCAGAGGCATACGCTCCCGAACACCTCATAATCTCGATGCGCGACCCGTGGGAAGCCGCCGGAAAGATAACCGCGGCCGGCAGCGTCTTCATCGGGCAGTGGTCGCCTGAGAGTGCCGGCGACTACGCCTCGGGCACGAACCACACGCTGCCGACAGGCGGCTGGGCACGTTCGTACAGCGGAGTGAACACCTCATCGTTCATGCGCAAGATAACATATCAGGAACTCTCCCGCGAGGGGCTCGGACTCCTCGCCCCGACGATAACGGCCATGGCCGAAACCGAAGGGTTGACGGCTCACGCCGAAGCAGTACGGATAAGACTCGAAAACGACAGGTCATGAAAACGCTCGCAGAACTCGTACGGCCAAACATACGTACGTTAAATCCCTATTCCACGGCTCGTGACGAATATGCGGGCGGCGAGATATCGACATGGCTCGACGCCAACGAGAATCCGTACGACAACGGCGTGAACCGCTACCCTGACCCCCACCAGCGTGAGCTGAAAAGGCTCATCGCGCGAATCAAGGGCGTACGCGAAGGTCAGGTCTTCATCGGCAACGGCAGCGACGAGGCCATAGACCTCGCCTACCGGATATTCTGCACGCCCGGCCGCGACAACGCCGTGGCCATAACACCGACATACGGCATGTACCGCGTGGCGGCCGACATCAACGGCGTAAAGTTTCGCGAGGTGCGTCTCGGGCAGGACTTCTCGTTACCGAGGAAAGAGCTGCTGGCCGCCACCGACGCACGCACGAAACTGATGTGGATATGCTCGCCGAACAACCCGACAGGCAACGCCTTCGCCACCGAAGACATAGAATACCTGTTGCGTCGGTTCGA
>DXGW01000149.1 GCA_019113665.1 Candidatus Alistipes excrementipullorum | reverse complement strand
TAAATATCAAGGGTTGTTCCACGTGGAACAACCCTTGATATTTACACCTGAATGCTCCACGTGGAACAAAAAAAAGCGGGAGATCTTACGACCTCCCGCCTGATTAAATCATGTAAACCTACTCGATAACGGTGGTCCAACCGTACTTGTCCTCGGCGCGGCCATACTGGATATCCTGCAGCATGGTGTACATCTTCTGCGAATATTCACCAACCTTGTCACCGAAATCGTAAACCTTGTCGGTATCGAGGTCGACAATCTTGCATATCGGAGAGATAACGGCGGCCGTACCGCAGGCACCGCACTCCGTAAACTGTGCAAGTTCATCGACGGGAACACGACGCTCCTCGACCTTCAGACCGAGATCCTCGGCCAGACGGCGGAGACTCTTGTTGGTAATCGAAGGCAGAATCGAGGTCGATTTGGGCGTAACATAGAGACCGTCGCGGATACCGAAAAAGTTTGCAGCACCGCACTCCTCTATATATTTACGCTCGACGGGGTCGAGATAGAGCACATTCGAATAGCCGAGTTGATGGGCACGCTCACCCGAAAGGATACTCGAAGCGTAGTTACCGCCGACCTTAACGTCGCCCGTTCCACGTGGAGCAGAACGGTCCTGTTCGCGGTCAACGACAACCTTGATAGGTTTGATACCCTCCTTGAAGTATGCTCCGACGGGCGAAGCGAAGACTATGAGAGTAGCTTCCGTAGCCGCCTTGACGCCCAGCACGGGATTGGTACCTATGAGAAGCGGACGCAGATAGAGCGAAGCACCGGTACCGTAGGGAGGAACGAAACGCTCATTACGGCGGACAACTTCGCAGCAGGCGTCGATGAACATCTTCTCCGTAGGGACGGGAAGGCAGAGTTTGCGTGCTGATGACTGCAGACGTTTGGCATTCTCATCGACACGGAAAAGACGGATTTTTCCGTCGGCACCGCGGAAAGCCTTCAAACCTTCGAAGAGTTCGAGTCCGTAGTGCAGGCAGGCGGCAGACATGTGCATGTTGATGTATTCACTGTCGCACAACTCCATATCGCTCCATTTGCCGTCGCGATAGTAAAAACGTACATTCCAATCGGTCTTGCGGTAGTTGAACCCCAAAGATGCCCAATCCAGATTTTCCATAATATTTAAGTTAAAATTCGTCTATTTGTTGCAGGCGCTGAACCGGCGGCCGGAAAAGCGCCTGAAAAATACATCTTAAAAAAGCCTGTCGGGAGAGTACTACCCCACCATTGCACCGCTGACCGTAGCCTTGTCGGGCTGCAGCAGAACCAGACGGCCCGAAGCGTCGGCACCCATCAGGATCATGCCGCGCGACAGGATACCCTTTATCTCGCGCGGTTCGAGGTTGACGAGCACAAGCACCTGACGGCCCACAAGCTCCTCGGGCGAATAGTATTCGGCGATGCCCGAAACTATCTCGCGCTTGTCGATACCGGTATCGATCGAGAGTTTGAGCAGTTTTTTGGTCTTGGGGACACGCTCTGCGGCAAGAATCGTCGACACGCGAATGTCGGCCTTACCGAAATCGTCGAATGAGATCTGTTCCTTCTGCGGCTCGACATTGGCAGCGGCTTCGGCGGCCATATTGGCCTTCTTGGCAGCCTCGAGTTTGTCCAACTGCTTCTGTATCACGTCATCTTCGATCTTCTCGAAGAGCAGCGAGGGCTCGCCGATAACGTGTCCTGCCGCTATAATGTCCATCGAACCGATCGAATCCCATGACGGGCGTTCGATCTTGAGCATTTCGAGCAGTTTCTCGGAAGTGAACGGCATGAACGGCTCAATCGCAACGGTGAGATTTGCGGTTATCTGCAGCGCTATGTTGAGAATTGTCTTTACACGTTCGGGGTCGCTCTTCACGATCTTCCACGGTTCGGTATCGGCCAGATACTTGTTGCCGATACGCGCCACGTTCATGGCCTCCTTCAAGGCTTCGCGGAAGCGGTAGTTCTCGATGTTCGACTCAAGAGCGCCGCGCACCTTTGCAAGCTCGGCGATGGTTTCGCGGTCGTAGTCGTTCAACTCGCCGCAGGCGGGCACTACCCCATCGTAATATTTCTTCGTCAGGACAAGCGCACGGTTCACGAAATTGCCGAGCACGGCAACGAGCTCGTTGTTGTTGCGTGCCTGGAAATCCTTCCAGGTGAAATCGTTGTCCTTGGTTTCGGGAGCGTTGGCGCAGAGAACGTAACGCAGTACGTCCTGCTTGCCGGGCATCTCCTCGAGATACTCGTTCAACCATACGGCCCAGTTGCGCGATGTCGATATCTTGTCGCCTTCGAGGTTGAGGAACTCGTTTGCGGGAACGTTCTCGGGGAGAATGTATCCGCCGTGAGCCATCAGCATCGACGGGAAGACTATACAGTGGAAAACGATGTTGTCCTTGCCGATGAAGTGTACGAGCTTGGTTTCGCTGTCCTTCCAGTATTTCTCCCAATCGGGCGTAAGGTCCTTAGTAGCAGATATATAGCCTATCGGAGCATCGAACCATACGTAGAGTACCTTGCCTTCGGCGCCTTCGACGGGGACGGGAATGCCCCAGTCGAGGTCGCGGCTCACGGCACGCGGCTGCAGACCGCCGTCGAGCCAGCTCTTGCACTGTCCGTAGACGTTGGTCTTCCACTCCTTGTGGCCTTCGAGTATCCATTTGCGCAGCGTCTGCTCGTACTCGTTCAGAGGCAGGTACCAGTGCTTGGTCTCGCGCTTGACGGGAACAGACCCCGATACGGCGCTGTGCGGGTCGATCAGTTCGTCGGGCGAAAGCGTCGAACCGCACTTCTCGCACTGGTCGCCGTATGCACGGTCGTTGCCACAGCGCGGGCAGGTACCGACGATATAGCGGTCGGCAAGGAAGGTCTGCGCCTCCTCGTCGTAATACTGCATCGATGTCTTCTCGATGAACTTGCCGTCGTCGTAGAGCTTGCGGAAGAACTCCGAAGCGGTCCTGGCGTGCGTCGGCGAAGTCGTACGCGAATATATGTCGAACGATATGCCCAGGTCCTCGAACGATTTCTTGATGATGTTGTGGTAGCGGTCGACGATCTGCTGGGGTGTCACACCCTCCTTGCGAGCCTTGATCGTGATGGGCACGCCGTGCTCGTCGCTGCCGCATATCGAGAGGACGTCCCTTCCGCGCAGGCGCAGGTAACGCGTGTATATGTCCGAGGGAATGTAGACTCCGGCCAGGTGGCCGATGTGGACGGGGCCGTTTGCATAAGGCAGCGCCGAAGTCACGAGGTATCGTTTGAATTCTTTTGCCATAAAATAAAAATCAGTAACCTAAAATCCCCCAAATTTAACAAAAAATTAAGACAAACAGTAAAAAACCGTGACTATTTGTCACATCGGGCACGACCCGGGGTTCAAAATGTTCTGTAAGTGCCGGAAAGCGGCCGCACCGGACCGAATCAGGCGCACCGCGGAAAAAGAGCTTGCACGACGGGTTTCCGGTGGCGGCAGATAATGAAAAATAAAATAAATTTATCGTTTTTCGATAAATTTCCTAACTTTGCTTAAATTTGTAGCATTAAGACAGATTTTACGGACAAATTTAAAACCTTAAAAGAGATATGAAATTTTTCAGGACATTTCTGGCAGCGCTGCTTGCGGTAGTTGTAGGCAGCTTCATGATGGGCTTCCTGTGGATACTGGCTCTGGTAGGCATAGCCGGAACGATGGAGAGCACGACGGCCGTACAACCCGAATCGGTTCTTGTCATCAACCTCGACGAGGATATCAGCGACTCGCCCGTCACCAATCCCTTCAACAACATCGATTTCAACACGATGAGCACCGTGCGCCACATGTCGCTCTACTCGGCCCTGCGGGCCATAGACGCTGCGGCCGGCGACAGCCGCATCAAGGGCATCTACCTGCGCCTCAACGGCCAGGGATCGGCCGACATAACGACGCTTGAGGAGCTTCGCGAGACGATTGCGCAGTTCAAGGAGAGCGGCAAGTTCGTCGTCGCCTACAACGAGACCTACGGGCAGTTCGGCTACTACCTGGCATCGGTAGCCGACCGTGTATACCTGCAGCCCGAGGGCATGATCCTGTGGAACGGCATCACCTTCAACGTAGCCTTCTACAAGGGACTTTTGGACAAGCTCGACATCGAGCCCGAGGTCTTCCGCCCGACCGCCTGCAAGTACAAGAGCGCCGTCGAGCCATACATACTCACCAAGATGTCCGATGCCAACCGCCGACAGATGACCGAGCTTGCCGAATCGATATGGGGCAGCGTCACCGCGGCCGTCAGCGAGTCGCGTTCGATACCCGTCGCCAAACTCAACGAACTGGCCGACAACCTGAGCGCCATGTTCCCCGAGGAGGCCCTTGCCAACGGCCTTGTCGACGGTCTTGTCTATGAGGACCAGATGAACGATGTCTTCGCCGAGTACGGTGTCGAGGCCGGGCGTGACGGCGAATACAACATGGTTACGCTCGGAGAGTACGCCATGCAGGTCGGTGCCGATATGAGCAACGTCTCGGCCGACCGTGTGGCCATAGTCTACGCCGAAGGACAGATCGTCGACGGCAACGGCGAATACGATGCCATCTACGGCAACACCATGGCCGAGCGCATCAAGTCCGTACGCCTCGACGACAAGGTCAAGGCCGTCGTTCTGCGCGTCAACTCGCCGGGCGGCAGCGCACTTGCGAGCGACGTTATCTGGCGTGAGCTGGAGCTGCTCAAGGCCGAAAAACCGGTCATCGTGTCGATGGGCGGATACGCCGCCAGCGGCGGTTACTACATATCGGCCCCGGCCGACGTGATCATTGCCGACAAGATGACCCTTACGGGTTCAATAGGAGTCTTCGGCATGTACATGAACGTCGGCAAGGCCCTCAAGGACAAGCTGGGCAT
>DXGW01000148.1 GCA_019113665.1 Candidatus Alistipes excrementipullorum | reverse complement strand
AGCCTTCGGTCTGGTCGGCCGGGGCGAACGGGTGTATGTTCTGGAAACCGGCCAGCGACAGCGGCTGCATGAGGGCCGCGGCGTTGAGCTTCATTGTGCACGAGCCCAGCGAAATCATCGAGTTGGCCAGCGATATGTCACGCAGTTCGAGGCGCTTGATGTAGCGCATCAGGTCGCTTTCGCAGCGGTAGCGGTTGAATACAGGTTCCGTAAGTATCTCCGAACGGCGCTGCAGCGACGGTGCTATTTCGGGTTCGGATACCATTTTGGCACTCTTTGCCTTGCGGCCTTTGGCCTCGGCGAAGATCGCAACGACTGTCTCGACCTCTTCGGGTGTCGTCACCTCGTCGAACGACATGTGTACGCGTTCGTCCGAAGGGTAGTGGAAGTTGATTCCGTGCTCCAGAGCGAGCGACTGTATTACCGAAGCTTCGGCCTCGACCTCCAGCGTGTCGAAGAACGAAGTGTTGGCCAGACGGTAGTCCATCGCCGTGAGGGCCTTGGCTACGCTGGCTGCAGCGAGGTGTGCGGTCAGGGCTGCGCGTTTCAGACCCTCGGCTCCATTGTATATGCAGTAGAATCCGACCATCGAGGCCATCAGGGCCGATGCCGTGCAGATGTTCGACGTGGCGCGTTCACGCTTGATGTGCTGTTCACGCATCTGAAGGGACATGCGCAGTGCGCGGTTGCCGCAGCGGTCTACCGATACGCCGATGATGCGGCCGGGCATGTTGCGTTTGAAGGCCTCCTTTGCGGCCATGTATCCGGCGCTCGGGCCTCCGAAACCCATCGGGCAGCCAAGGCGCTGCGTTCCTCCGACAGCTATGTCGGCACCCCATTCCGCCGGGGATTTGAGCAGGGCAAGTGCCAACAGGTCGGCTACGGCCGTTACCGTCACGCCGTGTGCGTGTGCCGAGGCGGCGAAATCCTCATAGTCGCATACGGCTCCGTCGGCTGCGGGATACTGCACCATGGCGCCGAACTCGCGGCCCGTGAAGTCGTACTCGGCATAGTCGTCGACGATAAGTTCGATGCCGAACGGCTCGCTGCGCGTAAGCAGCAGGTCGAGTGTCTGCGGGAAGATGTTGCGGTCGACGAAGAGCTGGTTGCGTCCCTCCTTGACGGCCTCGCGCGAACGTGTCGCGAACATCATCAGCATCGCTTCGGCTGCAGCCGTCGACTCGTCGAGCAGCGAGCAGTTTGCGATCTCAAGACCTGTGAGCGATATTATCACCGTCTGGAAGTTGAGCAGGGCCTCGAGGCGTCCCTGCGATATCTCGGCCTGATAGGGCGTGTAGGAGGTGTACCATGCCGGGTTCTCGAATACGTTGCGCGAGATGACTGCCGGTACTGCCGACGGATAGTAGCCCATGCCGATGAACGAGCGGAACTGGCGGTTTTTGGCGGCCAGCGAGCGTATGTGCTCGGCGAATTCGTACTCGCTCATGCCCTCTTTCGGAAGGTCGAGCGGCTTTTTGAGCCTGATGGACTGGGGTATGACCTGCGAGATCAGCTCTTCGACGGATTTTACACCTATGACGTCGAGCATCTCTTTAAGATCCTTGCTGTTGCTGCTTGTGCCGATGTGTCTGTCGGCGAACTTGTCGAACATATCCTGTGAGTTTGTTTTGTAGTTTGTTTCCGGTTCAATATTTGAAACTGCTGCCGCCGATGAACTCGCGGAGCAGAGATGTCGGCGGGATCTCGTCGGGCTTTACCGGCGTGAAGTTGTCGAGGAACTTGAGCAGACGGCTCGCCTCGCCGTATTCGGGCACGGTGTCGGGAACCTCGCGGAGTATGGGCTCGACGAACGGGCGCAGTACCGAGATCTCGTAGAAGAGCGACGAGTTGAACATGACGTCGGCATTCTCCTGATAGGGGAATATGTGTTTCTCCTCGCCGCGGCGGACGCTGCCCCAGCGGGCTATCGTGGCGTAGGCGTTGCTTCCGCGTGTGGCATAGTCGCGTGTTATGCGGCGCAGCAGGCGGTTGTCGGTCGTCGGTATGCGCGAGAGGTTGTCCATGGCCACCGAGGTGAAACACGATATGTAGATCTTGAATTTCAACTTGTCGGGAATACTCGGCGTGAGGCGCGGGTTGAGGCCGTGGATACCCTCCATGATGAGTATCGAGCGCTCGTCGAGCTGCAGCGGGTTCTCGTGCCACTGGCGCTTGCCCGTGATGAAGTCGTAGCGCGGAATGGCCACGCTCTCGCCGGCGGCAAGGCGCTTGAGGTGCTCGTTGAGTTGTGCCAGGTCTATGGCCTCGAGGGCTTCATAGTCGTAGTCGCCCTTTTCGTCGCGCGGCGTCTTCTCGCGCTCGACGAAGTAGTCGTCCAGCGATATGAGTACGGGGTTGAGTCCCAGTACACGCAGCTGTACGCCCAGACGTTTGGCGAATGTAGTCTTGCCGCTCGATGACGGGCCCGAAATCAGGACCATGCGGACGCCGCGTGAAGAGTTGGCCCCGGCTATGGTGTCGGCTATCTGTCCCAACTGCTTTTCGTGGAAAGCTTCGGCTATCTTTATCAGCTCGCTTGCGTCGCCTCCCAGAACCTTCTCGTTGAGACTGCCGACGGTGGGGACCCCCATGATGTTGACCCACGTCTGGTATTCGTGGAAGATGTCGAACATCTTGTCGAGGTGTATGGCCGTGTCTATCTTCGAGATGTCCGAACGTTTGGGCAGCGCGAGGTAGAAACCGTTGTAATAGGGAAGTATGTCGAAGGCCTCGACGTATCCCGTCGATGGCGCGAGCGCCCCGTAGAAATATCCGGCGATGTCGCCCATGGTGTATAACTCGCTGTAGAGGCGCGGCCGTGTCTCGAGCAGTACGGTCTTGTCGTCGAATCCCAGCCGCTCGTATATCTCGCGTGCTTCGGTCGTAAGGACCTTGCGGCGGGTTATGGTGAGGTTGTCGGCGACTATGCGGCGTGCCGCGGCCGCTATCTCGTCGCAACGTGCCTGTGAGATTTCACGCTCCCCCTCGATCTCGCAATAGAAACCGTCTCCGAGAGAGTGGCGTATGTAGAAACGGTGGCCGGGGCATACCTCCCTTACGGCCGCCTGCATGATGAACGATGCCGTGCGCTGGTACACGCGGTATCCCTCGAAGTGGGTTATGTCTATGAAACGGACGGTTACGGGCGTGTAGACCCTGTAGTTCAATTCCTTGATACGGTTGTTGACGTACGCTGCCAAAAAAGGATACTTCCCACCTGCTCCGAGTCCCTTCACGATGTCGAGCAGCGACGTACCCATCTCGGTGTCAATGGACGACCCGGTATTTTCGCAAATGATTCTTATCTTTTCCACTTTGTTATCCGATGCAAAATAACTTTGTAAAGATAGTGATAATTTCGTAACTTTGACACGCTGTAATATTTTTTGTATGAAGAAGACACTATATGTCCTGTGCTTCGTACTGCTGCTTACCCCGGCGGCAGTAGCGTTCTACCACAGATATGTGGAACGGCACCAGATCGTAATCCTGTCGACGAACGACATGCATGCCGCCATTGAAAACTTCCCGCGACTGGCCGAGGCCGTCGAGGAGTGCCGCGATACGGCCACGGTGGTGCTGGTCGATGCGGGTGACCGCTGGACCGGCAATGCCTTTGTAGACCTGGCGCCCGAACCGCGCAAACCCATCATAGACCTGATGAACGAGCTCCGTTACGATGTGGGTACATTTGGCAACCACGAGTTCGACGGAGGCAAGGAGTTCCTTGCCCGAATGCTTCCCGAATATGGTTTCAGGCTTGTATGCGCCAATATTGAGAGCGAGGACGGAACGTTCCCGTATGTAGCGCCATCGACCATTGTTGAGGCCGATGGAGTGAAGATAGGCTTTGTGGGTGTCGTGACCAACTACGACAACGGCCACCCCGACGGCAATCACAGCTGTTTCGAAGGTTTGCGCTTCCCCGACCCGCAGCAGTCCGCCATCGACGAGGCTGCCGCGATAAAACGCAAGTGCGACATTATGGTTCTGGTTTCGCACATGGGCTACGACAAGGATCTCGAACTCGCCGGCCGTACGGACGACTATGACCTTATAATCAGCGGCCATACCCATGTGCTGGCCGATACCGTCGTGCGCAATACCGTCATCGGCCAGACGCGCAAGTCTTTGATAGCCGTCGGCGCCACGAAGATCACCATGCGCGGGCTTGACATACGCAGCATCGAATACGAGAACGTTATGCTCGACGGGTATGAGGCCGACGATGATTTCCAGGAGATGGTGGACGAAATCATGGCCGACCCTCACCTGCACGAGAAGGTGGGATACAACGCCGTACCGCTCGACCGTGTAGGTCTTGCCGACATGCAGACATCGATAATCGCACGCGCCACTGGCTCCGACGTCGGATTCTACCATTACGGTGGCATACGCCTTACGGAACTTGCGGCCGACAGCATAAGCCGTGCGCAGCTCTTCGATCTCGAACCCTTCTTCTCGACGGTGACGACCATGAAGATGACGCCAGAGCAGATGCGGCACATGATCATCACCAAATACAACGATACGGGCAATGCCAAGGAGTCTCACCGTGTTGATCTCTTCTCGACGACGCCCTATACTATCTGGGTGGACGACCGCGGCGAGGCCGTAGACGTGACATTCCCGAAGCTCCGTCCCGGCCGTCTCTACAAGGTGGCCATGTGCAACTACATAGCCGACAAATATGACGGCATAGAGGCTGTCGATATCGAGCCGCACGAGGATATGAAGGTTCTCGATCTGGGTATAGAGTATTTCCGCACACACTCGCCGGTGCGCTTCTCGAATACCCCGAAACAGCATGTCGCCAGGCGCTGATTATGTCGCATGCCGCTGAATTGCGTGACGCCGGCCCGAACATCGGCCGGCGTCACACTTCTTTTCTGCCGTAACGTGCTGATTGGCCGTGTAAAAAACTCGCCTTCATGCTTGCATATTGCCGAAACTTTCGTAACTTTGCAGTCCTTGTGCGCGGGTAGTACGCGCGTGAGGACTGTAAATAACTTATTATTAACTTTTTAACGAGCGATTGTATCGCAAATTCAAATTCCAACATGGAAGAAGTAAAGAAAACAGTAGCCAACGAGGATTTCGATTGGAACGCGTTTGAGAGCGAGTCGAACCTCTATGATCAGTCGAAGGAGCAGATCAGCGAGGCTTATGACAAGACAATGTCGAACATTGCCGTAGGTGAGGTTGTCGAGGGTACGGTAACCGAAATCAACAAGCGCGAAGTCGTCGTGAACATCGGCTACAAGAGCGAGGGTATGATTCCCGTATCGGAGTTCCGCTACAACTCGGAGCTCAAGGTCGGCGACAAGGTCGAGGTTTATGTCGAGTCTGTCGAGGACAAGTCGGGTCAGCTCGCGCTTTCGCACAAGAAAGCCCGTCAGCTCAAGAGCTGGGATCGTGTGAACGAGGCTCTCGAGAAGGACGAGGTAATCAAGGGTTATGTAAAATGCCGTACCAAGGGCGGTATGATCGTGGACGTATTCGGTATCGAGGCGTTCCTCCCCGGTTCGCAGATCGACGTGAAACCGATTCGCGACTACGATGTATATGTTGACAAGACCATGGAGTTCAAGGTTGTCAAGATCAACCAGGAGTTCCGCAACGTTGTGGTTTCGCACAAGGTTCTCATCGAGGCCGAGCTCGAAGCTCAGAAGCAGGTCATCATGTCCAAGCTCGAGAAGGGTCAGATCCTCGAAGGTACGGTCAAGAATATCACTTCGTACGGAGTATTCGTCGACCTGGGCGGTGTGGACGGTCTCATTCACATCACCGACCTTTCGTGGGGTCGCGTAAACCACCCCGAGGAGATCGTTTCGCTCGACGAGAAAATCAAGGTCGTTATCCTCGACTTCGACGAGGCCAAGAAGCGTATTGCTTTGGGTCTGAAGCAGCTCGTTCCCCATCCGTGGGAGGCTCTCGATCCCAACCTCAAGGTTGGTGACAAGGTTAAGGGCAAGGTTGTCGTTATGGCCGATTACGGTGCGTTCGTCGAGATCGCTCCGGGTGTAGAGGGCCTTATCCACGTATCGGAGATGTCGTGGAGCCAGCACCTGCGTTCGGCTCAGGATTTCCTGAAGGTCGGCGACGAGGTTGAGGCCGTTATCCTGACTCTCGACCGTGAGGAGCGCAAGATGTCGCTCGGCATCAAGCAGCTTACGGCTGATCCGTGGGAGAACATCGAGACCAAGTACCCCGTAGGTACGAAATGCATGGCAAAGGTTCGCAACTTCACCAACTTCGGCGTATTCGTTGAGATCGAGGAGGGTATCGACGGCCTGATCCACATTTCGGATCTGTCGTGGACCAAGAAGATCAAGCACCCCGGAGAGTTCACTTCGATCGGTGCCGACATCGAGGTTATGGTTCTCGAGATCGACAAGGAGAACCGCCGTCTGAGCCTCGGCCACAAGCAGCTTGAGGAGAACCCCTGGAACGAGTTCGAGAAGCAGTTCTACGTAGACAGCGTTCACGAGGGTACCATTACCGAGATGACTGACAAGGGTGCCATCGTATCTCTCGGCGAGAATGTCGAGGGCTTCGCTCCTGCCAAGCAGCTCGTAAAGGAGGACGGTACCTCGTTGAAACTCGGTGACAAGGCCGAATTCAAGGTTATCGAGTTCTCGAAGGCTTCGAAGCGCATCACTCTCTCGCACACACGTCTGTTCGAGGAGGCCAAGAAGGCCGAGGTTGCTGCCGAGAAGGCTGAGAAGAAGGCCGCTGCAGAGGCTACGAAGTCGAGTGTCAAGAAACTCAACGCTTCGGTTGAGAAGACCACGCTCGGTGACATCGCAGGTCTGGCAGAGCTGAAGGCCGCCATGGAGGAGAGCGCTGCAGCTCCCAAGAAGGCAAAGAAAGAGGAGTAGTACTCCAATATGACGGAACCGCATTGAAATGCGGTCACCGTATATGTTCGGAAGAGGGTGATTACCGTAAAGGTGCACCCTCTTTTCTGTTGCTGCAGATTGAAAAAACGGGTATCTTTGCAACCAAACGGCAATTTGGATAATGATAACATTGAGAGAGGCATCATATGAGGATTGCGAACTGATACGCGCCATGGCGCAGAAGTCCTTCCCCGCAACATATGCCAGTATATTGACCCGGGAACAGATCTCCTATATGATGGAGATGATGTATTCGGCCGATGCTGTCCGCAGCCAGTTCGATGACGGGCACCGCTATTTTATTGCATTTTATGACGGTGAGCCGTGCGGATATGTCTCAATACAGCAACAGGGAGCCGACCTGTTCCATTTGCACAAGATATACGTAGTCCCCGAATTCCAGGGGCGGAAAGTCGGAGGTACTCTTTTTGACGAGGCAGTTAAACGGGTAAAGGAGATGCACCCGGGCCATTGCCGGATCGAACTAAATGTCAACCGGTTCAACAAGGCTCTCGGCTTCTATGAACACAAGGGCATGCGCCGCCTGCGCGAGGGCGATTTCCCGATAGGCAACGGCTACTTCATGAACGACTACATCATGGGGCTGGAGATTTGACTCCGGCCTTGTTTTTTATGGTGGAAACATTATACGCTTGGTGGTACTCTCCGTAAGAATGAGTTTCGCGGATACAATAAGACAACGGG
>DXGW01000147.1 GCA_019113665.1 Candidatus Alistipes excrementipullorum | reverse complement strand
CAATTCCGTATATTTCCCGTATAGTTGGAAGAATACGGGAGGCGGTTGGAAGAGTATGGGAAGCGTTTCGGCCGGCCGGACATCGAAAACCTTGCTTTCGGTTTGGCTCTGCGCCCACCTTTTTGTACATTTGCCGCAACACACCCCGACATATTGGAATATTGAATATTATGTGTGGAATTGTAGGATACACAGGCAGACGTCAGGCATATCCGATCCTGATAAAGGGTCTGCACCGACTCGAATACAGGGGCTACGACAGCGCCGGTGCCGCGCTCATGGACGATAACGGCGGACTCAACGTCTACAAGTCACGCGGCAAGGTCGAGGCGCTGAAGCATTTCGCCGGATCGAAAGAGCCCGGCCGCAT
This sequence comes from Candidatus Alistipes excrementipullorum, assembly GCA_019113665.1. GTDB lineage: Bacteria > Bacteroidota > Bacteroidia > Bacteroidales > Rikenellaceae > Alistipes > Alistipes excrementipullorum. Next base: position 8,518 of record DXGW01000147.1, on the reverse strand, counting down.
GAAGGGGACGCTCGATGACGGCCGCTTCAGCCAAATCGCACGCCAGCTGCGCGACATGCCGGCACTTATAGGGCGCGTGCTGGAGCTCGACGGCCGCATACGCGAGCTCTCCAAAATATTCACCTATGCCCACAACTTCCTCTACCTCGGCCGCGGATACAACTACCCCACGGCACTCGAGGGCGCGCTGAAGCTGAAAGAGATATCGTACATACACGCCGAAGGCTATCCGGCGGCCGAGATGAAGCACGGGCCCATAGCCCTTGTCGACAACGAGATGCCGACGGTCGTGATAGCCACGTCGGACAGCATCTACGACAAGACCGTCAGCAACATACAGCAGGTCAAGGCCCGCGGCGGCCGTGTCGTGGCCATCGTCACCGAGGGCGACACCGTAGCCTCGAGGATCGCCGACTACGTGATCGAGATACCCGAGGTCTGCGAGTGCCTGTCGCCCCTGCTGACATCGGTGCCGCTCCAGCTGCTGGCCTACTACATAGCCGTCAACAAGGGGCGTGACGTCGACCAGCCGCGCAATCTTGCAAAATCAGTAACCGTAGAATAACACCATGAACCCAATCAGAAAGGCCGAATTCAAGTGCAGTTCCGAACGCATCGGGCAGGTACCGAAGGACAAACTGCCCGACATAGCGTTCATCGGGCGCAGCAACGTCGGCAAGTCGTCGCTCATCAACATGCTTACGGGCCGCAAGGGCCTGGCCAAGGTCTCGGGGACACCGGGCAAGACCCGCCTTATCAACCATTTCCTCATCGATGACGAGTGGTATCTGGTCGACCTTCCGGGCTACGGCTATGCACGCACCTCGAAGAGCATGCGCGACGACTTCTCGAAGATTATCACCGACTACGTTCTCCGCTGCGAGAAGATGCACCTGCTCATGGTGCTGGTCGATTCGCGGCTTGAGCCGCAGCGCATAGACCTCAAGTTCATCGAGATGCTCGGCATGCACGGCGTACCGTTCGCGATAGTCTTCACCAAGTGCGACAAACTCTCGGCAACCCAGCTTGCGCGGAGTGTCGAGCGATACCGGCGCACGCTCTCGGAGCAGTGGGAGACGCTGCCCGCGATGTTCATGACGTCGAGCAGCGACGGACGCGGACGCGATGAGATACTGGAGTATATAAGGAAAAGTTTCATAAATTGTTAAAAAAATCGGCACTTTCGCGCCGATTTTTACATATATATGATATATATTTGCCATACAAAAATCACACGACGCAATGGCTATTCACAAAATCAAGTTCTTCTCGGGCCGTGCTTCACGCTATCTGGCCGAAAAGATCGTAGAAAGTTACGGCACCACACTCGGTAAAAGCGATGTACTGCAGTTCAGCGACGGCGAATTCCAACCATGTTTCAACGAATCGATACGTGGTTGCACGGTATTCATCATACAGTCGACCTTCCCGCCGATGGACAACCTCATGGAGTTGTTGATGATGATCGACGCCGCACGCCGCGCATCGGCATACAAGGTCATAGCCGTAATGCCCTACTTCGGCTGGGCGCGCCAGGACCGCAAGGACCGCCCGCGTGTCCCAATCGCAGCCAAACTCGTGGCCAACATGCTCGAAGCTGCGGGCGTTGACCGCGTGATGACGATGGACATTCACGCCGACCAGATACAGGGCTTTTTCGACGTGCCGGTCGACGGACTCTACGCCAGCGGTATCTTCATTCCGTACATCAAGGGTCTCGGCATCGAGGACCTGTCGATAGCCGCTCCCGACATGGGAGGCGCCAAGCGTGCGGGCACATACGCCAAACTGCTCCAGACGCCCATCATCATCTCGCATAAGGAGCGTGCCAAGGCCAACGTGGTCGGCAGCATGACCGCCATAGGCGAGGTCGAGGGCCGCAACATCATAATCGTCGACGACATGATCGACACGGCCGGAACCATCTGCATGGCCGCAAACATGCTGATGGAGCGCGGCGCCAAGAGCGTAAGGGCAGCGATCACCCACCCTGTGCTTTCGGGTCAGGCCTACGAGCGCATCAACGACAGCGCCCTGCAGGAGGTTATCGTGACGGACACCATTCCGCTCAACCCCGAAAAGGACCTGCACAAGTTCACCGTGCTCTCCGTAGCCGACATCTTTGCCGACGTCATCGAGCGCGTACACAACTACAAGGAGATCTCGTCGCTCTTCTTCAAATAAGAGTTTCCCTGCACGGGACACGTGATTCGGAACAGACATAAACGGGCCGGTTGCATAAGCAACCGGCCCGTTACGTTTCAGCGCGGCAGATGCTACTTCAACGGGCTGTCGGGTTCACGCGACATCACCAGATAGAACATCTTGTCGAGAAAGGCCGGGGCGAATTTCTTGACGAAATGGGTGGCACGGCCCTCAATCTCCATAAGACACAGGCGCTTGCGCTTGAGGATACCCTTCTCCACGATTTCGGCGACACGCTCGGCCGTCATCATCTTCGACTCCTCACGCGGGGTTGCACCCTGCTGCGAACCGTCGGCCACCAGAGCCGAGAACCTCACGTTCGAGGCGGTGAATCCCGGACATGCGACCATCACATGCAGGCCCTTCTTCAGGTTCTCGATACGCACGGTTTCGAGGAAACCCGTCATTGCAAACTTCGAGGCCGAATATCCCGTACGTCCGGGCAGGCCGTGCAGTCCGGCCACCGACGAAATGCCCACGAGCGAGCCGTGCGAAGCCTGCAGATACGGCAGTGCGAACTTCGTGCAGTTGACCGTACCCCAGAAGTTGACGTCCATCAGACGGTGCAGCACCTTCAGGTCGACATCGTCGAACAGCGCCCTCATCGACAGGCCGGCGTTGCATATCAGCACGTCGATCCCGCCATATTTTTCGACGGTCGTATCGACCAGCCGCTTGCAGTCGCTCTCGCTCACCACGTCGACAACGCAATATACGGCTTCGCCGCCCTTGGCACGAATCTCGTCGACGATGGCCTTGAGTTTGTCCTCGCTGCGCGCGCACAGCACTACCTTGGCGCCGTGAGCGGCGTAGAGCCGGGCCATGGCCTCACCTATGCCCGACGATGCTCCGGTCACTATTATGACCTTGTCTTTCAAACTTTTCATATTCAATCTTTTATCGTCACTTTCAATCCGTCGTATGCGAACTTCACCCCTTCGGGCAGCAGAGCTCCTATCTCGGCATGAAGTCCTACCTCGTGCGACATGTGCGTAAGGTATGCTTCGCGCGGCGCAACCTCGCGCACGAGTTCGAGAGCCTCGGCAACATTGAAATGCGAGTCATGCGGGGCGAACCTCAACGCATTCACCACCAGGACGTCCACACCGCGTATCTTGTCGATCTGCCCGGGTTCGATATGCTTGAAATCGGTCAGATATGCCAGCCCGCCGATACGGTATCCCGTGACATCGAAACGCGAATGGCGTCCCGACACGGGCACGATCTGCAGCCCGGCCACCTCGAACGGCCTTGTCACGTCGATCTCATGGAGTTCGATTTCGGGAACGCCGCGGTACTTGTCCGTAGCGAACGCATAGTCGAAATTCTTGCGGACGACATCGGCCGTATGCGGCGTCGCATAGATGTTCACACGGTGAATGACCGGATAGTCCACGAAGTTCAGAGCCCTCACGTCGTCGAGTCCGGCTATGTGGTCCGTATGTTCGTGCGTGAGCAGAATGGCATCGATATGCGACACTCCTTCACGCAGCATCTGCTGGCGGAAATCGGGTCCGGCGTCGATGATCAGACGGGCATTGCCGGTTTCGACCATTGCCGACGTACGCAGACGCTTGTCACGTTCGTCGGACGACGAGCACACCTTGCACCTGCAGCCTATGACCGGGACACCCTGCGATGTCCCCGTTCCGAAAAAAGTGAGTTTCATACGGCAAAGATAACGTTTTTCATCACGGCTGTAACACCCTGGCCGCAAAAAAAGGAGGTCCGGCAGCTGCAATAAACGCATTGCGTGCAGCACGTCGGAGGCCGCCTGCAACAAATGTTGCGGGCGGCCCTTCACGATGAAGGGTCGCCCGCGGAACAAAGCCATGCGGCTTACGGCATCAGAACGTACCGCCTATCTGCCACCAGAAGGCGCGAAGACCCAACTGCGGGTTGGCTTCGTCGATTTTCTTCACGGCAGCCAGGAATTTGTCGGCCTGGTCGTCTTCGGCCATCGTGACGATAGCCGAGTTGAGCGTGGGCCATACGTAGTCGCCGAGGTGCGGTTCGCCGTCCTTCATACCGCAACCCACGACCTCTTCCCAGGAGGTATAACCGCGCATGCCTATCTTGTTCATCTCCTGCAGCACCTCGTCATAGAGAGCCTGGTTGCAGGCAAGAAATATAGCTTTCATAGTTCTATTCGTTAGTTTGTGCGAGTTTTTTAGCGTTATGGCGCTCATTGCGCAGAGCGAGCCATGTGAAGAGCACCGGAATCAGGAACAGCGTGATGAGCGTCGAGAACGAAAGTCCCCATGCCACGGTCATACCGAGCGAGTTCCACATCTCGGCGCCGACACCCGTACCGACAGCCATAGGCACCATACCGAATACCGTCGTGAGGGTCGTCATGAGGATAGGACGCAGACGCGAGCGGCCGCCGTAAACCACGGCTTCATAGATCGGCATGCCGCGGCCGACACACAGACGCGTGTAGTCCACCAGCACGATACCGTTGTTCACCACGATACCGATCAACATCAGCACACCCAACAGTCCCATCACACCCAGAGGCGTATCCGTCAGCCAGAGTCCGAACAGCGCACCGACCAGTGCGAACGGCAGCGAGAACATGATCACGAACGGGTAGGACAACGACTCGAACTGCGAGGCCATGATCACGAACACGAGGATAACCATCAGAGCCATGAGCATGTAAAGGTCGCTGAAGGTATCCTGCTGGTCCTCGAACGTACCGCCGAGGTCCCAGGTTATACCGGCAGGCAGGTCGAGTTTGTTGATGCCGGCAACGGTTCCCTCGATGATCTGCGACATGGCGTATCCGTGTCCTACCGAACCCGATATGGTCACGTAACGCGAACGGTCCTTACGCTCGATGGTAGGAGGCGTTTCGGTCTCGATCACCGTACCCACGTCACGCACCTTTACGGGATCACCCGTGGCCGTGTTGTAGAGGGTGATGTTCTCGATTTCCTCGAGCGACTCGCGGTACTTCTTCTGATAACGCACCAGAATATCGTACTCCTCACCGTCCTCACGGTAATACGAAGCGACGTTTCCGTTCACGCGGTTGCGGAGGTAGGTTGCAGCCGTAGCCACGTTCAGGCCGTTCATTGCCAGCTTCTCGCGGTCGAAGACAACCTGATATTCGGGCGTGTACTCGTCACGCGAGATCACAACCTCGGTACAACCCTCGACGCCGAGCATTATCTCCTTGATCTGGTTTGCGATGCGGTCCGTTTCGGCGAGGTCGTAGCCGTACAGCTCGACATCGACCGAAGCCTGTCCCGTAGCACCGCCCTTCGAACCGGACTCGATAACCTCGAACGTACGTATCTCGGGATACTGCGAAAGGTCCTCACGCATAAGGTCGCAGATCTCGGTAAGGGTACGCTTGCGCTCGGTCTTCTTCACGAGCGAGATGTTGAGCGATATGTAGTGCGTACCGTTGTCCTGGATCGAGGCGAAGGTGTTGTCGGAGTCAGGAATACCCTCGGTCAGACCGATCGTCTTGATTTCGGGGTACTTCTCGCGGAACTGCTTGTCGATCCGCAGCGCCACATCACGGGTGATCTCCTGACGTGTTCCTACCGGCAACTTTACCGTGATACCGATACGGGCATTATCCTGCGTCGGGAAGAATTCCGTCTTAATAAGAGGTCCTATGCCAACCATGACGCCAACGAACAACAGCAATGATCCGGTAAGGAATGTCTTGCGGTGATGTATCGACCAATTAAGGGCCGCCTTGTATTTTTCACCCAGCCAATCCATAGAAGCATCAACATACTTCTGCAGCGACGACTTCTTGGGATGCTGCTTCATGATGAGCGAGCAGAGCACCGGCGTAAAGGTCAATGCCGCAGCCATCGAGACAGTCAGCGTGATGGTCACCATCCAGCCCATAGGCTTGAAGAGCACACCGGCCATACCGTCGATCATAGTCAGAGGCAGGAACACGGCTACGGTGGTAAGCGTCGACGCGATGATCGACACACCCATCTCCTTGGTTGCGAAGATCGAGGCCTGCTTTACGCGCGAACCGCGGTCGACATGGGTCGTGATGTTCTCCAACACCACTATGGCGTTGTCGACCACCATACCGATCGATATCGACAGCGAACTCATCGTGATGATGTTGAGCGTATTGCCCGTCATAAGCAGGTAAATCAACGCCGAGAGCATCGAGATCGGGATCGTCAGCACGATGATGATCATCGCCCGCCAGCGTCCCAGCATCATCATCACCACGGCCATCACCAGAATGAATGTCGTGAGGATCGTGTCGAGCAACGACGACGCCGTATCGAGAATATTGTCTGACGTATCGATGAACGGTTCGATGGTCACGTCCGAAGGCAGTGTCGGACGGATCTCTTCGAGTTTTTCCATCACCTTGCGCGAGATGAGCACCGAGTTTGCACCGGTCTGCTTCTGAACGACCATCAGACCGCTGCGCTTTCCGTTGTTGAACGACTCCTGAGTACGCTCCTCCTGCGTATCGGTGACGGTAGCCACGTCACGCAGATAGACATTGGCGCCGTTGTGTGTACCGATCACTATGTCGAGCATCTCGTCGGAGTTGTCGAACTCCTGGTCCACACGGAGTGTATAGGTATTCGAACCCACGTCCATCGAACCGGCCGGAATCGAACGGTTCTCGTTGGCCACGATCTGGGCGATACCCTCGATCGTCATGCCGTAAGCCTCGAGTTTGTAGGGGTCGCAGTAGATCTGTATCTGTCGTTCGGGGATACCCTGCACCGACACCGTACCCACACCCTTGACACGGGCCAGCGGGGTCGAAACACGGTCGTCGATGATCTTGTAGAGGCCGCTCCAGCTCTCGTCAGCCTTGATCGACATCAGCATGATGGGGATATCGTCGGTACTGAACTTGAAGATGATCGGGGTTTCGACATCGTCCGGGAGGCTGTTGATCGCCACGTCGAGTTTGTCTCGGATATTTGCCGTAGCCACCTCGATGTCGGTACCGTACTCGAATTCGAGCGTTACGACCGAGATGTTCTCCTTCGAATTGGAGGTTATGTGTTTCAGGTTATCGACACTGTTCAGGTTGTTCTCCAACGGTTTGGTGACATTCTCCTCGATATCCACCGCACTCGCGCCCGGGTATGCCGTGATGACCATGATACGCGTGGTCTCGATGTACGGCATCAGGTCGATAGGCAACTTCACGAGCGAGAACACGCCGAATATTGCGATAGCGACAAATATCAGTATCGTCGTTATCGGGCTATTGACCGCACTCTTGTAAATATTCATCGCTTCTATTTGTTAAGTTCCACTTTGGCTCCATTCGTAAGCGCAGTCTGGCCAAGAACCACAACCTGCTCCTTGTCCTCAACACCCGACAGTATCTCGTACTCGGTATCCATACGGCGGCCGAGTTCGACCTTGCTGTATCGTACCGTGCTGTCGGCGGGGTTGTATATGTAGACGTAACGGTCACCCGATCCCATCAGCTTGTTTACCGCACGGTCGGGAATAACCACGTTGTTTTCAACACCGTAAGGCATCGTCACGCGAGCGAACATGCCCGGACGTACGCGCTCGTCGCGGTTTTCGATCGATATCTCGACCTGGAACGTACGTGTTGCGTTGTCGATTGTGGGGGCTATGCGCGTAACCTTGCCTTCGAACTGCTCGTCGCCGTACGAATCGAGGGTCACATATACCTTCATGCCGAGCTTTACTTTCGAGAAGAGACCCTCCGAAACGTTTATCATGATCTTCACGGGGCGGATCTGCTCAACCACGAGAACCGGGTCGGAGCCTGTCATATCGCCGTTATCGTAGTTGCGGGCCGAAACGAAACCGTCTACCGGTGAGATAAGCGTGGTATTCTCCATGAGGTTGTCATATGTCGACTTGGCGACATCGTACGTCAGCTTGCGGGCATCGCGGTCCGATTTCGAGGTGCCGCCGAACTGGTAAAGCTCCTCGGCGCGTTCGTACTCGATCTTGGCGTTTTCGAGCTGCGCCTCAGCCTGTATGAGGGACGAGTTGTCAAGCTTCACAAGTGTCTGACCGGCCTTCACACGATCACCGACGTCGACCAGCACCTCAAGGATGCGGCGTGCCTGCTGCGGGGCGATGTTGTTAACCACATAGGCCTCGACCGTACCGGTGAATACAATCTGCTGGGTCACAGGACGGCGCAGAGCCGTCTCGACAACGACTTTCGGGAGTGACACCTCCTCGGCGTCAGCCTTTTTCCTCTCTCCGGAGCAGGAGGCCACGCCTGCTGCCAAACACACGATAAGCAGTGATTTCAAAACTCTTTCCATAATTGCGTATAAATATATTTTTTGATTTTACAATT
>DXGW01000014.1 GCA_019113665.1 Candidatus Alistipes excrementipullorum | reverse complement strand
CCGTAACGGGCGGCCCTGAGGGCAAAACTCAGACCTGCAGCGCCGGAGCCGATAACCAGAAAATCGGTCTTCATAAAGAAAGTATTATATTCCGTCCGCAAAGATAGTGCAAACCGAGCGCATAGTCAAATTTTTATGCGTCGCGAAGGGTACAAAACCTGTTTTATCGCCGTCGTGCAGCTGTAAAACAGCCATCGTTCGACAGTCGGCCGCGCCACTTGCGGCACACAATAAAAACAGGCTCCCGCCGTTGAATATCCAGCTACGACGCAAAAACGGAAAAAAACGATAGTAAAATTTATTAAAATTTATTGTTATTCTTTTCACAAACCAAAATAAAGACATATCTTTGTGGCGTGAAAAAGTGACAAGGAGATTTCACCGGTTGGCGCGGAAAATGCAGCCGGCCGACAAATGAAGGCAGAGGTTAATTAAAAACATATTTTTATTATGTCAAAGATCGATTTAACAAAGTACGGCATCACTGGAACGACCGAGGTGGTGTACAATCCTTCTTACGAGCAGCTGTTCGAAGAGGAGACGAAAGAGGGCCTTACGGGCTATGAGAAGGGTGTCGTAACGGAGCTCGGCGCCGTTAACGTAATGACCGGCGTATACACCGGCCGTTCGCCCAAGGACAAGTTCATCGTCATGGACGAGAACTCGAAGGATACCATCTGGTGGACTTCCGAAGAGTACAAGAACGACAACAAACCCGTATCGGAGAAGACATGGGCTGCCGTTAAGGAGATTGCCCAGAAGGAGCTCTCGAACAAGCGTCTGTTCGTAGTCGACGGTTTCTGCGGCGCAAACAAGGACACCCGCATGGCCGTACGTTTCATCATGGAGGTTGCATGGCAGGCTCACTTCGTAAAGAACATGTTCATACGTCCGACCGAGGAGGAACTCAAGGACTTCGAGCCCGACTTCGTAGTATACAACGCTTCGAAGGCCAAGGTTGAGAACTACAAGGAGCTCGGCCTCAACTCGGAGACTGCCGTAGTATTCAACATCACTTCGCGCGAGCAGGTTATCATCAACACCTGGTACGGCGGTGAGATGAAGAAGGGTATGTTCTCGATGATGAACTACTACCTGCCGCTCAAGGGCATCGCTTCGATGCACTGCTCGGCCAACACCAACAGCAAGGGCGAGACCGCAATATTCTTCGGTCTGTCGGGAACCGGCAAGACCACCCTTTCGACCGACCCGAAGCGTGAACTCATCGGTGACGACGAGCACGGCTGGGACGACAACGGTATCTTCAACTTCGAGGGCGGCTGCTACGCCAAGGTTATCAAGCTCGACAAGGAGTCCGAGCCCGATATCTACAACGCCATCAAGCGCGACGCCCTTCTGGAGAACGTTACCGTTGACGAGGCTACGGGCAAGATCGACTTCGACGACAAGTCGGTAACGGAGAACACCCGTGTATCTTACCCGATCTACCACATCAACAACATCGTTAAGCCCGTTTCGACCGCTCCGGCTGCCAAGAACGTGATCTTCCTCTCGGCTGACGCATTCGGCGTACTGCCCCCGGTATCGATCCTGACTCCCGAGCAGACGAAGTACTACTTCCTTTCGGGCTTCACCGCAAAACTCGCAGGTACCGAGCGCGGTATCACCGAGCCTACGCCGACCTTCTCGGCTTGCTTCGGACAGGCGTTCCTCGAACTCCACCCGACCAAGTATGCCGAAGAGCTGGTTAAGCGCATGGAGAAGAGCGGTGCAAAGGCATACCTCGTGAACACCGGCTGGAACGGTACCGGCAAGCGTATCTCGATCAAGGATACCCGCGGTATCATCGACGCTATCCTCGACGGTTCGATCGAGAAGGCTCCGACCAAGAACATCCCTATCTTCAACTTCGAGGTTCCGACCGAGCTTCCGGGTGTTGATCCCAAGATCCTCGATCCCCGCGACACCTATGCAGACGCTGCAGAGTGGACCAAGAAGGCAGAAGACCTGGCAGGCCGCTTCATCAAGAACTTCAACAAGTACACCACCAACGAGGCAGGCAAGGCTCTGGTAGCCGCAGGCCCGAAGCTGGACTAAGCTGAAGTCCCGACAGTGCGGATCGCGAAGGTCGGCACACATATACAACTGACGAAGACCCGGAAATTCCGGGTCTTCGTTTTTTCCCGGAGGCGTCACCAGTTTATGTAAAGTTGTGGCATGCCACGTTACGCCTTTAATAAAATATTAGAGCATACGTACCGGCATTTATTGAAAAACCGGCAAACGGCACACCGTCTTCGGAATATTTTTCTATCTTTGTAAGGATGTCCGGACTCTACATACATATTCCGTTCTGCAAACGCATATGCGCCTACTGCGACTTCTTCAAGTGCGCGGACCTGCGGTCAATGCCGGCCGTAACCGAAGCAATGCACCTCGAACTTGAAGAGGAGAACCGCTTCATCGGCGACCGGCAGCTTCAGAGCATCTATTTCGGCGGAGGCACGCCCTCGCTGCTGGAGCCGGACGAACTGCAACGCTTCATCGACCGGACGGCACGGTTGTTCGACACTTCCCGGCTGAAAGAGATAACGGTCGAGGTCAATCCCGACGACATAAATGCGGAATATATCACGGTACTGCGCCACACGGCAGTCAACAGGATAAGTATAGGTATACAATCGTTCGACGAGCGCCTTCTGCGGCTGATGAACCGCCGTCATACGGACTTACAGGCCGAAGAAGCCGTCAGGGCCATTCAGGAGGCCGGATACGGCAACGTCACAGCCGACCTCATATTCGGCATCGACGGTTTTGCCGACGAACGGCTCGAATCCGACATCGAGCGCCTGCTCGGTCTGGGCGTACAGCACATATCGGCATACCACCTGACCATCGAGCCCGACACGAGATTCGGGCGCATGGCTGCACGCGGGGAGTTCCGCGCAGTCGACGAGGAGCAGAGCGAACACGAGTTCCGTCTGATACACGACAGGCTTGCGGCAGCGGGATTCGAACACTACGAAGTCTCGAATTACGCGCGTGCCGGCTACCGTTCACTCCACAACTCGTCCTACTGGACCGGCGCCGAATATCTCGGCATCGGACCCGGAGCACACTCCTACAACGGCAGCGTGCGTCGCTGGTGCGAGCAGCCGACATCGGAATACGTGCACGCACGTAAATACGGAGAGGAACACCTCGACGATACCGACCGCTACAACGAGTTTGTCATGACCTCGCTGCGACGCGTCGAGGGTGTCGGCATCGCCGAAATGGCCGAAAGATTTGGCGCGGAACATGCAGAGACATTCACGCGCCGTGCCCGCGAACTCGAGGGATACGGTGTAGTCGTCGAAGGTGGAAGGGTCCGGATACCACCCGAAAAGATGCTCGTATCCGATGCGGTAATCAGCGAACTGTTCGAAATGAAATAATGTTAATTTATTATTAAATTTTTTTATTATATTAGGATAAAAGGGCCCGTAAAAATTGCGCAATCAATACAAAAACAGTAATTTTGCAGCCGAATCCGATAATTAAACAACAACATAAAAACCAAGGTCCATGAACAACACCAAATTTACGCCGGATTACCTCTTTGAGGTAAGCTGGGAGGTTTGCAACAAAGTCGGCGGAATACACACCGTCATAGCTTCGAAAGCTAAAACGACATGCAAGAAATTCGGAGACCACTATATAGTCATCGGCCCCGATTTTGCCGGTGAAGCCGCAAGTTCCGAGTTCGAAGAAGACGCCAGTCTGCTCAAGCAATGGCGCCAGGCTCTCTACGACGAAGGTGTGAGAGTCCGCATCGGACGCTGGAAAATCGAGGGCTCGCCCATAGCGATCCTCGCCGATTTCACATCGCTCTTCTCGCAGAAGGACGAGATTCTCAAAAGATTGTGGGAGAGCTACCACGTAGACTCCATATCCGGACAGTGGGACTATGTCGAGCCGGTACTCTTCGGCCGCATTGCAGGCATAATCATCGAATCGTTCGTCGAGACGTTCTGCACGTCGACGGACAAGGTCGCAGCCCATTTCCATGAGTGGATGACGGCATCGGGCGGTCTGTACCTGCGCGAAAACGCACCTTACATCGCCACTATCTTCACCACGCATGCCACCGTCATGGGACGCTGCATCGCCGGCAACAGGCTGCCGCTCTACAACAACCTCACGAAATTCAACGCCGACGAGCTGGCACACCAGTTCAACGTCATGGCCAAGCACTCCATCGAGAAGACGGCGGCGAACTATCACGACGCTTTCCTGACCGTCAGCGACATTACGGCCAACGAATGCAAGTACCTGCTCGGCCACGAAGCCGACGGCATAACGCCGAACGGTTTCGAGAACGACTTCGTATGGAAAGGCACCGCATATGACGAGAAACGCCGCGACGCACGCAAGGCACTGATCGACGTTGCCGAAGCATGCCTCGGCTGCAAGTTCGAGAAGGAGCCGCTCATCATCGGCACAAGCGGACGCTACGAATTCCGCAACAAGGGTATCGACATCTTCCTCGAGGCCCTGAAGCAGCTCGAGTCGTCGGGCAACCTCGACCGCGAGGTTCTGGCCTACCTGATGATACCTGCCGGCATCACGGGCGCACGCCTCGACCTGCAGGCGCACCTGGCCGACAATTCGAAACCGATCGACCCGACCCAGTACAAGTACACGACCCACACGCTCGAGAACATCACATGGGACCAGATAGCCCAGACCATCAACGGCAGCGTGCTGGACAACCCCGCATCTAAGGTCAAGGTCGTATTCGTACCGACATACCTCAACGGCAACGACGGCATCTTCAACAAGAGCTACTACGAGTTGCTGGTGGGCATGGACCTTACGGTCTTCGCATCATACTACGAGCCGTGGGGATACACCCCGCTCGAGTCCATTGCATTCTCGATACCTACCGTAACCTCGTCACTGGCAGGTTTCGGCGCATGGGTCAAGAAGTTCGGCTACAACAGCGGAATCACGGTAATCGACCGCGACGACTTCAACGACAAGGAAGCCATCGCAGCCATAGCCGACAAACTGCTCAGCTTCTCGCGTCTCACGGAAGAGGAGACCAAAAAGGCACGCAAGGAGGCCCTCGAAGCTTCGAAGCATGCTCTCTGGCCCAATCTCTTCGAGAACTATGAGAAGGCCTACTCGCTGGCCGTCGAAAACTCGATAGCACGTACGAACCGCGCGATACTCGAAGACGGCGGCTCTTCGAACGAACAGATCAACTTCGTCCGCCAGCAGCTCATATCCGAGCAGCCCACATGGCAGCGCATGATGGTAGAGAAGAGTCTGCCGGCGTGCCTCCACCCGCTCGAGGAGCTGTCGCGCAACCTTTGGTGGTGCTGGAATCCCGGCGGCCGCGACCTGTTCGAATATGTAGACAAGGAGCTGTGGGTGGAAGTCGACCGCAACCCTATCGTACTGCTCGACAAACTCTCCGTAAAACGTATCAAGGAGCTTGAACAGGACACCACATTCCTCGGCATGCTCGAATCGGTATACAACAACTACAAGGCATACATGTCCGAAAAGCCCGACCCGAAGAGCGCAAAGATCGCATACTTCTCGATGGAGTACGGTCTGCACTCGTCGCTGAAGATATACTCGGGCGGTCTGGGAATCCTGGCCGGCGACTATCTGAAGGAGGCTTCGGACAAGAACGTGCCCATGGTGGCCGTGGGTCTGCTCTACCGCTACGGATACTTCACGCAGCGTCTGTCGGCTCAGGGTGCACAGGAGGTCGAGTACGAGGCACAGAACTTCTTCAAGCTGCCGATCTCGCCCGTACGCGACGAGGAGGGCAACTGGATTACGGTACAGGTGGCGTTCCCCGGACGTACGCTTTCGGCGCGCGTTTGGAAATGCCAGGTTGGACGTACGGATCTCTTCCTGCTCGACGCCGACTATGAGGCCAACCTCGCCGAAGACCGTCAGGTTACGCACCACCTCTACGGCGGCGACTGGGAAAACCGTCTCAAGCAGGAGCTGCTGCTGGGTATCGGCGGTATCCGCGCACTCGTGAAGATGGGAATCGAACAGGACGTATACCACTGCAACGAAGGCCATGCCGCATTCATCGGACTGGAGCGTATAGGCAACCTCATCGACCGCCAGAAGCTCTCGTTCTCGGAGGCCCTGGAGGTTGTGCGTTCGTCGTCGCTCTTCACGACCCACACGCCCGTACCCGCAGGCCACGACGCCTTCCCCGAGTCGATGATCCGCCAGTACATGTCGCACTTCCCCGATCTGCTGAAGATCACGTGGGAGCAGTTCATCAACCTCGGCAAGACCAATCCCAACGACCCGAACCAGAAGTTCTCGATGTCGGTGCTCGCATGCAACCTCTCGCAGGAGGTCAACGGCGTATCGTGGCTCCACGGCGAGGTTTCGAAGGAGATCCTCGGCAACATCTGGCCCGGATATTTCAAGAACGAGCTTCACATAGGCTACGTAACCAACGGCGTACACTTCCCGACATGGACCGCCTCGAACATGAGACGCCTCTATGCCAAGTACTTCCCCGAAGGCTTCGACGGACACATATACAAGATCCCCGAGTGGCAGAAGGTCTACAACATCTCGGACGAGGAGCTGTGGCTTGAGCGCATGTTCCTCAAGAACAAGCTCATAAAGATGATACGCCGCCGCTACAGCGATCCCACGCAGGTACAGCTCGAATCGCCGCGGCAGATGGTGCAGATCTCGGAGGGTATCAAGCCCGACGTGCTGACCATAGGTTTCGCCCGCCGCTTCGCTACGTACAAGCGTGCATACCTGCTCTTTACGAACCTCGAACGCCTCTCGGCCATCGTCAACAACAAGGAGCGCCCCGTACAGTTCATCTTCGCCGGCAAGGCCCACCCCAATGACAAACCGGGTCAGGACCTCATCAAGCGCATCGTCGAGGTTGCTGCCAAGCCCGAATTCGTGGGCAAGATCATCTTCCTGCAGAACTACGACATGGAGCTCGCACGCCGCATGGTACAGGGCGTGGACGTATGGCTCAACACCCCGACACGTCCTCTCGAGGCTTCGGGTACGTCGGGCGAGAAGTGCGTGATGAACGGTGTACTTCAGTTCTCGGTACTCGACGGCTGGTGGGTTGAAGGCTACAAGGAGGGTGCCGGCTGGGCACTGCCGATGAAGCGCACCTTCACCGACCAGAGTTTCCAGGACGAACTCGACGCCGAGATGATCTACAACACCATCGAGGAGGAGATCGTGCCGAAATACTACAACCGCGGCTCGGACGGCATTCCGCACGAGTGGGTTGCCTCGATCAAAAAGTGCATAGCCGACGTTGCGTCGAACTTCACGACCAACCGCATGCTCATCGACTACGAGGACCGCTTCTACAACAAGCTGGCAGCCCGCAAGAAGGAGCTTACGGCCGACAACTACATGCAGGCACGCGAGATCGCGGCTTGGAAACGCAAGGTTTCGGCGGCATGGAACAACGTCAAACTCGTAGAGGTGAAGCGTGCATGCATCGACACCGCAGCCATCATGGTCGGCGAACCCTACCACTTCGAGGTTACGCTCGACATAGCGAACCTGCAGCCCAAGGACATAGGCGTCGAACTGGTTGTAGCCAAGCAGCTCGAATACGGACAGAGCACGCACGTCGAGACATCGGCCGAGCTGAAGGTAAGCAAGGCCGTAGGCAACCTCGTGACCTACTCGCTCGATTATGTACCGGAACGCACCGGAATGTTCGACGTGGCACTCCGCATCTTCCCCAAAAACGCGAAACTGCCCCACAGAATGGACTTCGCGCTGGTTAAATGGGCGTAATCACATCGAAAAATCGGCATTGCCCGTTTGGATAATGCCGATTTTTTTATTAATTTCACGGAAGGATAACACTAAAATTCAACATAATATGTCAGCATTAACATTCGACAAAGGCGAGTTGGGAAACCTCGAATATTCGCTCCAGCGCGAAATGTTGGCGACAGACCGCCGTGGCGGATACATGAGCACCACAATTGTCTGTTGCAATACGCGGAAATACCACGGCCTTATGGTAGCGCCGATAGACGACAGCGACAAAACATGCGTACTGCTCTCGTCTCTCGACGAAACGATCGTACAGCACGATCAGTCGTTCAACCTGGCACTGCACCGCTACAAGGGGATATACGAGCCGCGCGGCCACAAGTATATCACCGACTTCAGCTACACGCCGTGCCCGACGATCACGTACCGTGTCGGCGGCGTTATTCTCCGCAAAGAGCTTCTGTGGATACACAAGCGTACGCAACTGATGATACGCTACACGCTGCTCGACGCACATTCCGACACGACGATCAGGCTGCGTCCGTTCTTCGCCTTCCGTGACAAGCACGCACTGACCCATGCCAACATGGAGGCCGACGGCCGCTCATATCCGGTACCTTTCGGCGTGAAATGCCGCCTCTACGACGGATATCCGTGGCTCTACCTGCAGACGGACCGCGCCGACGCCGAATTCATTCCCGCCCCCGACTGGTACTACGACTTCGAATACCAGCAGGAGCTCAAACGCGGGTATGAAGGCTACGAGGACCTTCTTACGACCGGATACTTCGAACTCAAGATCAAAAAGGGCGAAAGCGTCATCTTCTCGGCCTCGACCGAAGAGATGCCCTCGTGCGAGAGCATACGCGAGTTCTACGAAACATCGATCGCCCGCCGCACGCACAAGATCGACTTCATAAGCTGCCTGCGCCACTCGGCCCGACAGTTCGTCGTACGCCGCGCGGACGGCCGCACCGAGATGATCGCCGGATACCCGTGGCTCGGCGTCGACGGCCGCACCACCCTCATATCGCTGCCGGGCATAACTCTCGAGCAGGGATACAAGGAGGACTGCATGGATATTCTGGACACCATGGTCCGCGACATGCGCAACGGCGACTTCGCCGGCTCGGCATCGGCATACAACGAAGCCGACGCCCCGCTGTGGTTCTTCTGGACATTGCAGAACCTTGAAAAGCATGTCGGAGCCGCCGAAGTGTGGAAACGCTATGGCGAGGCCATGAAATCGGTTCTCGAAGCCTACAAACGCGGCATCGGAGGACGTGTATACCTGCACGAAAACGGGCTTGTATGGGCTGCTGCCGAGAACGAGGCCCTCACATGGCAGGACACGAAGGTCGACGGCAAACCCGTCACCCCGCGTCCGGGATATGCCGTCGAGATCAACGCATTGTGGTACAATGCGGTATGCTATACGCTCGCACTGGCCGGCAAATTCGGAGACAAGGCCTTCGTCAAGGAGTGGAAAGAGCTGCCCGAGAAGACCAAGGCTTCGTTCATCGAGAAGTTCTGGTACGCCGAAAAGGGCTATCTCTACGACTATGTCAACAACGATACGGCCGACCACTCGATACGTCCCAACATGATGATCGCATGCGGTCTCGACTATACGATGCTCAACGAGGAGCAGACCGTGGCCGTAGTGCTGACCGTAAGACAGCACCTGCTCACACCGCGCGGACTGCGCACGCTCTCGCCCCGCAATCCGCTCTACGATTCGACGGCAGACGACAGCCAGCATTCGCAGGACCTTGCCCGCATGAACGGCGGCGTATGGGTATGGCCGCTGATATTCTACGTGCGCAACGGGTTCCAGATGATGGGAGACGACTTCGTGACAAGCGCACGCGAGATAGCCGAGGCCTTCAACGAGGATATACAGACCTGCTGCATAGGCTCGCTGTCGGAGTACTACGACGCCGATCCCCCGTACGGACCTCGTGGAGCCACATCGTCGGCATTGAGCGTGGGGGCACTGCTACAGATATGCGACATGATCGCCCGGCACTCGAAAAAGGCCCGCACGACGAAGTCGACGGCAAAGGCCGCAGAGAAGAAGCCGGCGAAGGCCGGCGGCACGGCAGCAGAAGCTTCGGCCGAAAAGAAGACCGCAGCCAGAAAACCTGCAAAGGCCGGTGCCAAGGCGGCTGCCGCCCCCAAAGCGTCAACCAAGAAGAACAACAACAAAAAACAATAAACAGTCATGAGAGTTTTAATGTTCGGCTGGGAGTTTCCTCCGCATATAGCAGGAGGTCTCGGAACAGCATGCTACGGTATGACGCGTGGACTCGCCCGCAACGGTGTCGATGTAACGTTCGTCATGCCGCGCGCATCGGGCGATGAGGACCAGCGCTTCGTGCATGTCGTCAACGCAAGCGACATAGATGCCGTTTACAGCAACGTGGACGGCGGACTGGACGATCTGATGGACAAGATATCGTTCATACGTATCGATTCCAACATCGTTCCGTACATCACGCCCGAAGAGTACCGCGAATACCACGACGAGTTCGTGAAAAGCGGCAGGAAAGTATGGGAAACCCATGACATCTGGAGCCAGCGATACACATTCTCGGGCAAATACGGCGCCAACCTCATGGAAGAGGTTGCACGCTATGCCATCGTTGCGGCCCAGGTAGCCAGGGAACTCGAAGGTCAGTTCGACGTGATCCACGCCCACGACTGGCTCACCTACTACGCCGGCATTGCCGCGAAACGCGTATCGGGCAAGCCGCTGGTCGTACACATGCACGCTACGGAGTATGACCGCAGCGGCGAAAACATCAACACGCAGACCTATGCCATCGAGCGTGCCGGCATGGAGGCCGCCGACAAGGTCATCGCGGTATCTAACCTTACACGCCGCATCGTAATCGAACGGTACGGCATTCCGGCCGACAAGGTCGTCACGGTACACAACGCCGTACGCTTTGCCGAAGGTGCGGACTCAACCCCGGAGGAGCGCGGAGTCAAGGACAAGATCGTAACGTTCCTGGGTCGAATAACCTATCAGAAGGGTCCCGACTACTTTGTCGAGGCCGCAGCCAAAGTCCTCAAGCGCGTGCCCAACGTACGTTTCGTAATGGCCGGCTCGGGTGACATGATGAACCATGTCATACGCCGCGTCGCACGCCTTGGCATCGCCGACAGGTTCCACTTCACGGGCTTCCTGCGCGGCGAGGACGTGCACAAGATGTTCCGTCTGTCGGACGTGTACATCATGCCGTCGGTATCGGAGCCGTTCGGCATCTCCCCGCTCGAGGCGATGCGCTCGAACGTTCCGGTCATCATCTCGAAACAGAGCGGTGTCGCCGAGGTGCTCGACTACGCAATCAAGGTCGACTACTGGGACGTGGACGCCATGGCCGATGCAATATATGGACTGATAACCTACCCGGCACTGTCCCACATGTTCGCCCAGAAGGGCCTCGAAGAGGTTACGGGACTCAAGTGGAACAATGCCGCAACCAAAATCAAAGACATATACCAAGAGGTTATCGACAAAAATCAGAAAAACTAAAACTGCACTCCGGATATGAAGACAATTTGTTTATATTTTCAGGTACATCAACCATGGCGACTGAAGACTTACAGGTTCTTCAACATGGGAAAAGATCACAACTACCTCGACGACCTGACCAACCGCGCAATCATGCAGAAAGTTGCACGTCAGTGCTATCTGCCGATGAACGCGCTGCTTCTCAAACTCATAAAGGAGAACAAGGGCAAATTCCGCTGCTCGTTCTCGCTGACAGGAACCGTTGTCGAGCAGTTCAAGGCATACGCTCCCGAAGTATTGAACTCATTCAAGGCCCTGGCGGAGACCGGGTGCGTCGAGTTCCTCGCGGAGACATACTCGCACTCGCTGTCGTCGCTGGCATCGAAGGAGGATTTCACGGAGCAGGTAAAGCTCCACACGGCCATGATAAAGAAGGAGTTCGGACTCAAGCCGACCGCCTTCCGCAATACCGAGCTCATCTACTCGGACGAGATAGGTGCACAGGTTGCCGAGATGGGATTCAAGGTGATGCTCGCCGAAGGTGCCAAGCACGTCCTCGGCTGGAAATCGCCCGACTTCGTCTATACCAACGCCATCGACCAGAAGCTGCGCCTGCTGCTGCGCAACTACAAGCTCTCGGACGACATAGCCTTCCGCTTCTCGAACCAGGGCTGGAGCGAATATCCGCTCACGGCCGACAAATATGCATCGTGGCTTGCAGGTGAAACCGGCGAGATCATCAACCTCTTCATGGACTACGAGACCTTCGGCGAGCACCAGAAAGCCAATACCGGCATTCTCGATTTCGTAAAGGCTCTGCCGGCAGCCATACTGAAGAACGGCGACATGGAGTTCGAGACCGTAACGAAGGCCGCAGAAAAACACCAGCCCATATCGGTGCTGCACTGCCCGCACGTAATGTCATGGGCCGACGAGGAGCGCGACGTTACGGCATGGCTCGGCAACGAGCTGCAGAACGAGGCCTTCTCGAAACTCTACGCTCTCAAGGACAAGGTAAAGGCATTGAAGAACAAGGATTTCGACTATGTATGGAACTTCATGCAGACCTCGGACCACTTCTACTACATGGCTACCAAATGGCTCTCCGACGGTGACGTACACTCGTACTTCAACCCCTACGGATCCTCCTACGAGGCGTTCATCAACTACATGAACGTTCTGTCGGACTTCGAGATAGAGGTTGAAAAGGCCCTCGAAGCAAAACAGTCCCGCAAAAAGGTCAAGACGGCCTGAGACCATTGCAGCAACCGACCGGCAGCCTGAGCACTTTCCATACGGTTGAAAGTTGACCTACGGCTTCATGACCGGAATCGTTATCAGAAAAGCGACAGCCAACATGTTGACTGTCGCTTTTGATTGTATACACCGACAAAAAGGGCGCCAACCAACCGGTTGGCGCCCCAATGCTTTTACTTTTTGTCTTTAGGCTTGAAGATCAGGTAACCGATCGAGACTCCGACCTTGTTGGGATACCATTCCGACGACCCGTTGAACGGATCGGGCGACGGAGGCTCCTTCCAGTCGGGACGGTGAGGGTGCATGTCTATAACCCCGTCGAGAGAATAGCCGTTGTACATGCTTGTCATGTACGAGAAGCCGAAAAAGGCGTCGAGCACCCATCTCTCCCTGAAGATGTACTCATATCCCACGCACAACCCGAACATGAAGCCGTAGCCCTTGCTGTAACGGTCCTCAAGAGTGATGCGGCCGCCCTTGAGTTCGGGCTTCGACATCTTGAAAGCCATCATGCCCACATTGCCGCCGACGTAAAATCCGCGGTTATGCTGCCTGATGTAGTAACGGTACTCGTTCATGAAGATACCGAAATGCATGGGATGTCCGTTGGCTATCGACTGCCAGGGCGAATACACGAACTCCGTCTGGAAAGTCGAGTGGTTCGACAAGCGGAATTCGACCTGCGGGTTTATCACCCCGACGCAGGCATAGAGCGCATTGATCTTGGCATAGATCTGCGCATGGACACGTCCGGCGGTGCAAAAAACCAGCATACAGGCCGCAACGGCCGCAATGATCACCCTCCTCATCGGCTAAAGATCCTGCAGCAACCCGCGTTATACGGTCATTATCTCCTTCTCCTTGCGGTCGAGGGCTGCATCGAGCATCTTGGTATATTTCTCGAGCAGTTTCTGCGACTGTGTTTCGCCGTCCTTCGACTCGTCCTCGGGCATACCCTCCTTCATGGCCTTCTTGAAAGCCTCGACAGCATCACGGCGTGCATTGCGCAGGCTTACACGGGCTGTTTCAGCCTCGGCGCGTACCTGCTTCACCAACTCCTTGCGGCGCTCCTCGGTAACAGGAGGCATCGTCAGGCGGATCTGCTCGCCGTTGTTCGACGGCGTAAGACCGATGTTCGAATCGAGAATGGCCTTTTCGATGGCGCGGATCATGTTTTTGTCCCACGGTTGGATAAGGACGGTCTTGGCATCGGGTACCGTCACGCTGGCAACACCCGAAACCGGAGTCTGCGATCCGTAGTAATCCACGAATACGCCGTTCAGCACATTGAGCGAAGCCTTGCCGGCACGTACGTTCAAAAGCGACTCCTCGAGATAGTCGATTGCCTTCTGCATGCGGGCCGAAGCCTCGTTGAGAATAGTTTTGGTATCCATAATCATTTGTTGTTTAATGTTTTCTCTATCTGTCCGACGAGTTCCGAGAACTCCTTCTT
>DXGW01000146.1 GCA_019113665.1 Candidatus Alistipes excrementipullorum | reverse complement strand
TAAAATCGTATGTGCAAGTCCGGAGCAGAATTTTCTCATGAAAAATCCAGGTTTAGTTATACATATGAAATTGCGCCGCAAATGTAATAATTAATGTTTGAAAAGAGCAAAACGGCACATTAAAAATATGTTAACTTCAAAATCTGCCGTATGCGGATTGGGCTGCCGGCAAAATTAATTGGTCGCGGACCATGCTTTTTCTCGTTCATAATTTTTATTTTTGCGATACCATGCCGAACAAAGAACAACTTTCGCTGAAAGAGCAGGTGGCCATTCTTCCGTTGAGTCCGGGCGTATATCAGTTTCTCGACGCCTCGGGCAAGATCATCTATGTCGGCAAGGCAAAAAGCCTTCGCAAGCGAGTCTCTTCATACTTCGTGCAGAGCAGGGAGCACAGCGCCAAGGTGCGTGTCATGGTGCGGCATATCGTCGAGATACGCCACATAGTCGTGGGCAGCGAGACCGACGCACTGCTGCTTGAAAATTCGCTTATCAAGACCCTGCAGCCACGTTACAACATATTGTTAAAGGACGACAAGACCTATCCGTGGATCGTCGTTCGTAACGAGCCGTTCCCGCGGATCCAGTCGACCCGGCGCCTGGTGCGTGACGGGTCGCGCTATTTCGGCCCTTACGGTTCGGTGGCCATGCAGCACAGTGTGCTGGAGTTCATACGGGAATCGATACCTCTGCGTACGTGCGGGCTGAACCTTACGCCGGCATCGATAGCGAAGGGTAATTACGCTCCCTGCCTGCAATACCATCTGGGCAACTGCAAGGCTCCGTGTGTCGGGGCGCAGAGCGAGTCCGGGTATGCCGAACTTGTCGATATGGCAGTATCTGTGCTCAAGGGTGATCTGCGTCCGGTACGGGCATACCTCGAAGGGGAGATGCAGCGTGCCGCGGCCGATCTGAAATTCGAACAGGCACAGCGTTACAAGGCGCGTCTCGAAGCACTGGACAACTATCGCAGCCGGTCGGTCATTGTCAGTGCCCGTATTGTCGATGTCGATGTCTTCTCTCTGCTGGTCGATGACGATACGGCCTACTGTAATTTCGTCCGCATACGCAACGGTTCGGTTGTGGGTGTCTTTACGGTGCGTCTTTCATGCGGTATCGAGACCGATGAGGCCGAGATGCTGACGCTCGGCATACAGCATGCCGTCGAAAATGTCGCCGGAGAGCTGTCGCGCGAGGTCATAGTCCCGTTCATGCCGTCGGCGGCAATGCTTTTCGACGGGGTGACGTTCACCGTGCCCAAACGTGGCGAAAAACTCGAACTGCTGGAGTTCTCCCTGAAGAGTGCGCGCATATACCGTGCCGAGCAGCTCAAGAACCTTGAAATAAGGAACCCTGAGCGCCATACCGACAGGCTGATGAATGCCATGCAGAAGGAACTGCGCCTCGACCGTCAGCCGCGTCACATCGAATGCTTCGACAACTCCAATCTGCAGGGAACGAATCCCGTGGCATCGTGCGTGGTGTTCCGTGACGGCCGGCCGTCACGCAAGGAGTACCGCCATTTCAATGTCAAGACTGTGGTCGGGGCCGATGACTTCGCGTCGATGCGCGAAATAGTCTACAGGCGTTACCGCCGCCTGCTCGACGAGGGTGCCGAACTGCCCGACCTGATAGTTGTCGATGGCGGCAAGGGTCAGCTTTCGAGTGCCTATTCAGTCTTGTGCGAGCTCGGCATAGAGAAGCGGGTGCCGATAGTCGGCCTGGCCAAACGTATCGAGGAGGTGTACTATCCTCACGATCCGATGCCCTATTATCTGAGCCGTACGGGCGAGCCGTTGAAGGTGATATGCCATCTGCGAGACGAGGCACACCGTTTCGGCATAACATTTCACAGGCAGAAGCGCAGCAATGCCTTTATCCACAGTGAACTCGAAGATATCAAGGGTATAGGTGAAAAATCGGTGGCAGCCCTGCTCAAACGCTTCCGGAGCGTTGCCCGTATCCGCAAGGCGAGCAGGTCGGAACTGGTTGAGGTAGTGGGAGAGTCCAGGGCCGATGCCATTATTTCCGCATTTGCCGGAAAACAGGCTGAGTGACCGGCATTTTATCTTTTATTGATTTTTATTAAAATTTTAACATTGCGTCTTGTCGGGTGCAATGCATTGTGCTATTGTATTTTAGCTGTAATGCTTTTACGTTGTGCAAATAGTTTGCTTGCTTTTTGTTTGTTTTTATGTGATAATTTAGTGTTTTTACAGGCGTAAAACGAAATATATCAACAGCTAACCTTTATAAAATCTATGAAGAAAGAAATCTTTGGAGGAGATGTTATGCACTCCTATTCGGCGCCTGTTTTAAAGGTGCAGACAGTATTTGTCGAGAGCGGATTTGCCGTATCTGAAGAAGACGGCACCGGGGCAGACGGAGATGAATGGAGCAAGGACGACGAATCGTATTTGTAGAACCTAAAAACGCTAACCAGAACAATATGAAGAATAGATTTATACTCGTTGCGACTGCGTTTGCAGCGCTTTTATTTGTCGGTTGTGCAAAAGATGCGACCGAGGATAATCTGTCAAACGGAAACGGAGTGGCGGCAGGCACGGCAACGGTTTATGCCGACATTGAGTCCATGACTCGAACATCGTTGACCGATCCGGGAGAAGGCACAGCCCAGGTTCTGTGGAGTGCAGGCGACGAGATCGGCGTAGTTACGACTGAAGGAACAGTCCGCAAGGCCGTCATCGCAGACGGAATAGGATCGGCGAGTGCGACCTTTACGGTTGAGGGAGCCGTTGAAGGCGAGAGCTATGAATGTGCCTTCTATCCCTATGTTTACAATGGCAATACTGAAACCACGTTTGCATACGAGAGTCCGACATTGTCGGTAAAGCTTCCGGTCTATCAGACCTACACGTCAGACGGATCGGTTTTCTCGTCGTCGACCAATACGATGGTTGCGACTGTAGAAGAGAACGGCCGTTTGGCATTCAAGAGTGTCATGGGCTGCCTTGAGCTTAAGATTTCGGGTTCACAGGTAGTCAAGGGTATTACGGTCAAGAATTCCGTTACGAAGGTAGCAGGAGATGCTACGATAGACCCGTCCACGCAGACCCTGACGCTTGGCACGGCCAATACGTCGTTCAGTTTCGTGTATCTGGAGTGTCCGGAGCCCGTTCAGTTGAGCGAGACCCCGACATCGTTTTATGTCCTTGTACCGGCTGGTACCTATGATTGCCTGCAGATAGGTGTTATGACGGAGGACGGTTCGTACGTACGGTCGTCGACGGCATCGCATACTGTTAACCGGGCCGTGATCAAGCCGATCAACTGCGGCAACCTCGACGATATGATCGATACGTCGTCGGCCGTTGACCTGTCGGCAGCGGGTTATGCCAACTGCTACATCGTGTCGCCCGGCGGCGGTGAGCAGGTCTATTCGTTTGAAACCAAATTCGTCGACGGTACAGATGTTATCAACGAAGAGGTCGACGGCGATGACAAGTCATTGGCCTATGCACAGTTGCTGTGGGCCGAGGAGCTCGGTATCGCATATGACGTGCGTTTCGACAAGGCTGCAGGCAAGATCTATTTCAAGTATGACGGTTCGACCGTAGGCAATGCCCGTATTGTCGTATGTAACGACTTCTTTGCCTCGGCTGCAGTAAGCGGAGGTGTCAAGAAGACCATGAACCTTATCGCCTGGGGCTGGCACATTTGGGCTACGCCCGAACCTTCTGTCGGTATTACTGTTGACGGCAATACAGTTAAGGATATAAACAGCGACGGTACTATAACGGCTGAAGAGGTGTCTGAAGCGACAGTCATTGGTCTTATGGACCGCAACCTCGGTGCAACGTGGGTACCGTCGAGTGTTGACGAGATAGAAAACATGACTATCGAGCAGGCTACGGCTTCGACAGGTTGCTTCTATCAGATGGGTAATTTACACCCCTATCCGCGCCAGAAAACTCTTGGCTGGGATGTTTCCGGATGGCAGAACTCGGCCGTGAAGTATCGCTTCGGCTTTACGCAGTATGTTCAGGACTGGTCGCATTCAACGTCGGTTAAGACTTCGGTAATGATGAATGTTTGTTATCCGATGTACCGCTATGGAGGCCAGTATGTTCCGAGTGTAACCACCGATGCAAGCAAATATGCCTCTACCGCACAATGGCTCAAGGACGATTTCATCGGTGGAAATGATGCCTCCAATTCTGCCGGGGAGATGGCTCTGTGGGGAGGACAGGGTCCCAAAGCCAAATTCGACCCGTGTCCGGCCGGTTGGGTTGTGCCGCATCAGGGCAATATCTACCAAATGGCAACCGGCGCGCCCAAGTCTGTTGACGGTGGCGCAAGCAAAAACGTAAACCTTCAGTTCTACAAACTTGGCGTGCAGTTGTCCGACGGAGTGTTTGCAGGTACATATCTTACGTATAATGACGGTGCGTCGTTCGACTGGTATCCTTGTTCCGGGTATCTTGGTGGTGGCGGTTCAATCGGAAGTTCCGGTGTAAAAGGTTATTATTGGGGTTGTCCGTATTATTCAGGAGCTAAACTCAATTATAACACAGGAGCCTATGCCATTACAGAATCGACGATGGGAACGGACGGTTACTTTAAGAATTCGTATACGCAACCTTGGTATTTCGCAGCTACCGG
>DXGW01000145.1 GCA_019113665.1 Candidatus Alistipes excrementipullorum | reverse complement strand
TTGGTCTTGTCATTGCCGGCCTGCACCAGAACGTCGTGCTTCTGCTGGAAAGCCTTGCTGATCATCAGCTTCTCCCAGTCGACCCACTCGCCCGAGTCGAGAACCTCCCTCATAAGACCCGGGAAACAGCTCTCCTCGTCATAGGTACCGTAGGCCTGAATGTAGGCCTCCTTGCGGTATGCAGCCCATTCCGGTCCGTTATAGAACTCAAAATTGCGCTGAATGTCCTGCATGGCGACATATCCGCTGTACGAAATGCTGGGTTTGCCCGAGAGTCCGCGCTTGGTCGTGATAAGTATCACGCCGTTGGCGGCACGTGCTCCGTAGATCGACTGCGAAGATGCGTCCTTGAGTATCTCGAGCGAAGCGATATCGTTGGAGTTGATGTCGTCGATGCTGGCCATCGGCACGCCGTCGACGATATACAACGGCGAATTGTCGGCCGAAAGCGAACGGCGGCCGCGGATCAGGACGGTAGACGTACCGCCCGGCTCGGCGCTGCCAAGCGAAACCTGCACACCGGCGGCCGCACCGCGAAGCATCTCGCCCACGTTGGTCGTCGGGGTCATGTTCAGCTTCTCGGCCGAAACCGAAGCTATCGAACCGGTGACGTCGCTGCGGCGCTGTGTACCGTAACCGACAACTATAACCTCGTCAAGCTGCTGGAAATCCTCCTTGAGCACCACCTCGTGCGGAGCACCGTCATTGGCAACCTTGACCTGTGCCGTGGCGTAGCCTATGAACGAGACCTCCAGAGTGTCGCCGTCGGCAACGGCCAGCGAAAAGCGTCCTTCGAGATCGGTACTCGTGGCCTTCATGTTGTCGCTGACGGACATCACGGTGGCACCGATAACGGGCTGGCCCTTCTCGTCGACAACACGCCCCTCGTACTTCGATGTGCCCGACGACAAACCCTTTCCGGAAGGTTTCCCGTCACTGTCATCATCGGTAAGGACGATGTTCCGGTCGATGATGGAGCACTTGACCCCATATCCATCGAAAATCTCGTTTACGACAGCAAGAACGTCCTTGTCGGTAGCTTCGATCGTTACCCGACGGTCGACATCGACGGTCCTGTCGCTGTAAAAGAATGTGTAATCGCTTTGCAACTCGATTTGCCGGAGAACCTTGCGTACGGGCTCGTCCTTAGCCGATATGCTTATGGTACGGGTCTGCGCACCCGCCATAAACGACACCAGCATGCAAATCAGACAAAGCACACATAGTCTGAAATGCTTCATTTGTTTAAGGTTTTAGGTTAATAATATGTTCTGCCGACAATGTGTCGGCACGCAGTCAGGTCAGGTCGGGTCTCAATAGACCTCGATGATCTCGCGGCCCGTAACCGACGCACGGTCACGCGGATCCGTACGGCGGAAATGCATGTGCGACGAGTATCTGAAATGGTCGAGTATGGTTTCGAGGCTCTGGTCGGCAAAGACTCCCGTGAAGTTGTGCTCGTACAACATCGGGTTGCGGACAACGAACTCCACATTGAAGTGGTTCTCGATCATGCGGAACGCATCGGCCAGCGACGTGCGGTTAAGCACGATCCTGCCCTCGCGCCACGATACGACGCTCTCGACATCGGCCATGCCCACGGTAACGCTCTTCAACGTCTTGTCAAACGAGGCGCACTGCCCCGGCATCATCTCAATGACATGGCCGCGGCCCTCGTTGTCGGAATAGAGCAGGTTGACGCTGCCGTTGACAAGCGTGGTACGCACCGTACGCCGCGGATTGTCGTAGGCGTCGACGTTGAACTCCGTACCCATGACCTCGACCTGCATGGCCGGAGTGTGCACGCGGAAGCGCGTGCGGCCGTCGCGCGTAACCTTGAAATAGGCCTCACCCACGAGCTCGACGTCGCGGTCGGCAACGAAGCGCGTAGGATACTTTATATATGAATTGGAATTGAGCCACACCTGCGTGCTGTCGGGCAGCGTCACGGTCGAAACCATGCCGGCCGACGTGCGCAGTTCGACATACTCGACCGGAAGTTCGTCGGCGCCGCCATGCATCAACAGATAGGCCGTAACCGCAAGCAGGGGGACGAAAAGAACGGCTGCAACACGCTGGAAAACGCCGAAAATACGACGGCGGCGGCTTGCGGCGATGCGTCCGTGGACACGGCGCTTCGCGGCGGCGACATCGACACGGCGCATGGTGTCGAGCGTGTCGGCTGCAAACGTTATATAATATATGTGCTCGGCAATCTTGCGGTTCTCGTCGTCCGAAGCGATCCAGGCCTCGACGGCCGCACGCTCCCCGTCGCTCACGGCTCCCGCAAAATAACGGACGAGCAGGCTCTCGGAAATGTTGTTGTCAGTCATATTCCTCTGCTTTTTATATTATAGACTATTCAGAAACTTTTTTTCCTAAACTCCCGTGATTTTTTAGCAAATATTACTTTTTTGCCCGAAGTAATTATATCTTTGTCTTGAACGAACATGAAACATGACTCCCCGGCACAATTCGGACAAAGACCTGTACGGCAAACTGAAAAACGGTGACCTCGAAAGTTTCGATGCCATTTTCGACCGTTTCTACCCCGCGCTGTGCGCATACGGGGCCCAGTTCGTCTCGCTCCAGGACGCCGAGAACATCGTGCAGGACGTGATGCTGTGGCTGTGGGAAAACCGCGAAGGCATGATGATCGAAAACGCCCTCGGCACATACCTGTTCCGCGCCGTCAAAAACCGATGCCTGACGCTGATAAACCGTGGAGCCATCAGGTCGAAGGTCGTGAGCGACCTGCAGCAATCCATGAGGGAGAAGTTCGACTCACCGGACTTCTACGTCGTCGAGGACCTCGCCGAACACCTCGAAGCCGCACTGGCGGAGTTGCCGCCGACATACCGGCAGGCTTTCGAGATGAACCGTTTCCAGGGCAAAAGCTACAAGGAGATAGCCGACACGCTCGGCCTCTCGCCAAAAACCGTGGATTACCGCATTCAGCAGGCGCTGAAAAGGCTGCGCGTGGCCCTGCGCGACTTCCTGCCTATATTGAGTTCCATCCTCTGTTGAAGCGTTATCGGAACTGAAACAAAAAGGCCGAAGTTCCCGACGGAACTTCGGCCCTGACATTCATTATGCAAGATTATCCGAGGAATGACAGCAGTATACCTGCAACCACTGCCGATCCG
>DXGW01000144.1 GCA_019113665.1 Candidatus Alistipes excrementipullorum | reverse complement strand
CGACAGCTATGGGGAAAAACTTTATAACCGATTCGATCGTCTACGCCGGTGTGGACGACCGGAAAATCGACCTGTTCGAGAGCCAGTATGTCGTGCCGAACGGGGTGTCGTATAATTCTTATGTCATTCTCGACGAGAAGGTTGCCGTAATGGATACGGTGGACGGACGCATGCTCGACGAGTGGTTCCCGCGTCTTGAAGCTGCTCTTGACAGCCGTACGCCCGACTATCTGGTGGTTTCGCACATGGAGCCGGACCATGCTGCCGGCATCGCCGCCATGGCGGAACGCTATCCCGAGATGAAGATTGTCGGCAATCTCAAGACCTTTACCATGATCTCGCAGTTCTTCGGTATCGACCTTTCGGATCGTGCCGAAACCGTGAAGGAGGGCTCGACACTGTCACTCGGAAAACATACGCTGCAGTTCCTGATGGCCCCGATGGTGCACTGGCCCGAGGTGATGGTGGCATACGAGCAGAGCGAACGTGTCCTTTTCAGTGCCGATGCATTCGGAAAATTCGGTGCACTCGATACCGACGAGGATTGGACCGATGAAGCGCGTCGTTACTATTTCAATATCGTAGGCAAGTACGGAGCGCAGGTGCAGTCCCTGCTCAAGAAGGTTGCGGCGCTCGATATCGACATGATACTGCCGTTGCATGGCCCCGTCCTCAAGGAGAATCTCGGGTATTATGTCGGGAAATACGATGCGTGGAGCCGTTACGAACCCGAAGAGAAGGGTGTGTTCATAGCCGTTTCGTCGATATACGGCAATACGATGCGTGCGGCGCGTGAGCTGGCATCGATGTTGGAGTGTCGCGGTGTGGCAGTCCGCGTATGTGATCTCGCCCGCGAGGATATGGCCGAAGCCGTGGGCAATGCCTTCCGCTATTCGGCGCTTGTCGTGGCATCGTCGTCCTATGATGCCGGGGTATTCCCCCCTATGGAGCATTTCCTCCTGCATCTCCGCGACAAGAGTTTCCGCAATCGCCGTGTAGCTGTTATAGAGAACGGCTCATGGGCTCCGTCGGCCGGCAAGCATATGCTGACCATGCTCGGTGCGATGAAAGATCTCGAAATATGTGAGAAGATGGTTTCGATACGTTCGAGCCACAACGAGGGCAATCTCTGCGAACTGAACTATCTGGCCGACTGGCTGTCGGAATAACAGGAGTTGCGCAATATGATGCAGCCGCCATCTTTCGAAAGATGACGGCTGTTTTTATTCTATGCCGTATGCGTGCAGCTTGTTGTAGAGGGTCTTGCGGTCTATGCCCAGCATCTTGGCGGCCATCGACTTGTTGCCGTTGGCGGCGGCAAGAGCCCGGCGTATGCGTGTCTCCTCCTCGTCGGGGTTGCGGAGCAGGGTATTGCCCGCACCGTTGCCATTGTCCCTGATTTCGGCGGGCAGTTCATGCAGCGTTATGTACTCGTCGGTGGCCAGCAGCGTGGCGCACATGACCGTATTCTTCAGCTGGCGCAGGTTACCCGGCCAGTCGTAGGCCGTCAGGGCGGCAGCCACCGTGCGGTCGAAGCCCGTCACCTGCTTGCCGAGTTCGCGGTTGGCCTGGTCAAGGAAAAAGTCGGCATAGAGCATTATGTCTTCGCGCTGGTCGCGCAACGGCGGCACACGCAGTGAAAATTCGTTGATGCGGTGGTATAGGTCGGCACGGAACGTCCCGCGTCCGATGGCCGATTCGAGATTCTCGTTTGTGGCGACTACCAGACGTATGTCTATCGGGATTTCGCGGCTGCCGCCGACGCGGCGTATGCGCCGCTCCTGCAGGGCGCGCAGCAACTGTACCTGGGTCTCGTAGTTGAGGTTGCCGACCTCGTCGAGGAACAGGGTTCCGCCGTCGGCGGCTTCGAATGCGCCCACCTTGTCGGATACCGCCCC
Source organism: Candidatus Alistipes excrementipullorum (assembly GCA_019113665.1). Classification (GTDB taxonomy): domain Bacteria; phylum Bacteroidota; class Bacteroidia; order Bacteroidales; family Rikenellaceae; genus Alistipes; species Alistipes excrementipullorum. The sequence goes on along the minus strand of DXGW01000144.1, from coordinate 1,294 downwards.
CGTGAACGAACCCTTCACGTGCCCGAAAAATTCAGATGCTGCCAGCTCGCGGGGTATTGTCCCGCAGTCCATGGCTACGAACGGCTTGCCGCTGCGGCGGCTGCGGTCGTGTATGAGCCGTGCGATATGTTCCTTGCCCGTGCCGCTCTCGCCGCTTATGAGTACAGACATGTTGGTCGGCGCAACGAGCCTGACATGTTCATAGAGCCGGCTTGCGGCATCGCAGTGTCCCTCGATGTAGGCCTCTGCCGCCGAACGTTCAGCGTTTGCCCTCTCTGCCTTTGTATCCGATTCCTTCCGGGATCTCGTCTTTTGCGTGAGTTCGATCGTCTCGTTGATCTTCTTGAGCAGTTCGTCGGTATTTACCGGTTTGGCGATGTAGTCGCTGGCTCCCAGTTTCATGCTGATGACGGCATTGCTGATATCGGCATAACTTGTCATCACGATGGCCGGTATCGGTTCGTTGCGTTCCCCGAGCCACTGCAGCAGGTATATGCCGTCCTGGTCGGGCATGCGCATGTCGGTGAGCAGCAGCGAGAAACGCTTCTCCTCGATCAACTTGCGGCCGGCAGCGACGCTGCTGGCGGTCTCGACCTCGAAACCGTGCTTTGCAAGCCATGTCTTGAGCATGAGCGCAAATGTTATGTCGTCGTCAACGATCAGAATCCGGTGCATCTTTACTCTCCTTTCCCGACAAAGATATCTCTTTTTCGGCATTTGCGATTATGCTTTCGACCTTTTCGACCAAATCGGACACTTCCCGTCTCAATGTTTCGGGGTCGGCCGTTTCACGGCGTTCGAGCCGTTTCAGCGTCTCTTCCATCTCGTTGCAGCCTATCATGGTGAAGATCGGCAGCATCTTGTGGGCCAGTGCGGCAATCGTGTCGATGTCGCCGTCGGCCGCAGCTTTCGACAGTTTCGACACATGAAGGCGGTTCTGTTCCACGAACGAGCGCAGTATGGCTTCGGCAGCTTCGGGATCGTCCGTGGCGAACGATGTCAGGGCCGAAAGCCCGCTGGCCGGTGTCTCGATTTTGTCCGGTGTGGCTGCGGCAATCTTCACGCTGCGCAACACTTCTGCGAGTTCCGACGAGGTGAACGGTTTACGCAGTACGGCCGCAAATCCGCGTTTAAGGTACTCCTCCCGGTCGTCCGAGCGTGCCGATACGGCAATCGCCGTGATATTGCGGCCGTTCTCCTGCTCCCTGACAAGTTCGAGAAGCCGAAAACCGTCCATTTCGGGCATCTGTATATCTGTCATGAGCAGGTCGAAGTTCCCTTCAGCGGCAAGGCG
>DXGW01000013.1 GCA_019113665.1 Candidatus Alistipes excrementipullorum | reverse complement strand
AGAGGTTCTCCTCCATGCCCACGACATATACATATTCGTATTCGAGTCCCTTGGCCGAATGTACGGTCATCAGCGTCACCTTGTCGTTGCCCTCGGGATCGTCGTTGTCCATGTCGGTCATCAGCATCACGCTCTGCAGCCACTCCTCGACCGTCGCCTCCTCGTTCTCCTCGCGTTCGCCGTTGCGGATCTCGGCATCGCGCTGCTCCTTGAAAACCTGCATCGAGTTGAGCAGCTCCTCGATATTGTCGACGGCGCTCTGTGCATCGGGCGTATTCTCGGCGCGAAGGGCCCCGAGTATGCCCGACCTCGAAGCCACCTCCATACCGAACTCATAGATGTTGCGGTCGGCACGCGCCAGCGACAGGTCGTTGATCAGCTTCACGAACTCCGTAACCTTGCGTACGATGGCCTTTGTCGCGGCATCGGCCGCCGGCGACAACGCCGTCTCGGCCACCAGCGAATCGACAGCCTCCCACATCGACACCCCGCGGCTGCGGGCCAGCGCCTCGATACGCTGCACGGTCGTATCGCCTATGCCGCGCGCCGGATAGTTGACTATACGCTTGAAGGCCTCGTCGTCCCGCGGGTTGATTATCAGCCGCAGGTAGCCGAGCATATCCTTTATCTCCTTGTGGTCGTAGAACGAGCTGCCGCGGTAGATACGGTAAGGTATGCCCTTGCGGCGCATCGACTCCTCGAAGGCGAGCGACTGGCTGTTGGTGCGGTAAAGCACGGCAACGTCGCTCCATGCCGCCCCGCTCTGCCGGACCTTCTCGCGCAGGTCCGACACTACCAGTTCGGCCTCCTCGCGGTCGGTGTAGGCACGCATCATATGCACCGGCGCACCCTTGTCGCCCTCCGAGAAGCAGTTCTTCTCCATGCGGTGCGAGTTGTGGGCTATGACCGAGTTGGCCGCCTCGACGATGGTCCGCGTCGAACGGTAGTTCTGTTCGAGCTTGAAGACCCTGGCCGCAGGATAGTCGCGCTGGAAATTGAGAATGTTCTCGATCTTGGCGCCGCGGAACGAGTAGATGCTCTGCGCGTCGTCTCCGACCACGCACACGCGGTTGTGAAGCTGCGACAGGCGGCGTATGATGATGTACTGCGCATAGTTGGTGTCCTGATACTCGTCCACGAGCACATACCGGAACTGCTCCTGGTAGCGGGCCAGCACGTCCTTGCAGTCACGCAGCAGTATGTTGGTCTGCAGCAGCAGGTCGTCGAAATCCATCGCTCCGTTCTGCTTGCAGCGCTGGCAATAGACGTTGTATATGTTGCCGAACTCCGGTATCTGCTTCTGACGGTCCTCGGCACCGTACGCCGCATTGGAGAGATAGGCTCCGGGCGTAACCAGGCAGTTCTTGGCATAGGAGATGCGCGAGGCTATGGCATTGGGCTTGTACTTGTCGTCCGACAGGTTCATGTCGCGAATGATGGTCTTCAGCAGGTTCTTGACGTCCGAAGGCTCATAGATGGTGAACGTCTCGGGAAAACCTATGCGGTCGGCATTTTCGCGCAGTATGCGGGCAAATACCGAGTGGAACGTTCCCATGCGTATGTAGCGGCTCTTCGGGCCGATCATGCCCTCGATGCGCTCGCGCATCTGCTCGGCGGCCTTGTTGGTAAAGGTCAACGCAAGTATGTTGAAGGGTGCAACTCCCTGTTCTATCATGTAGGCTATGCGCGAGGTCAGCACGCGCGTCTTGCCCGAGCCCGCTCCGGCGATTATGAGCGACGGCTCGTCGTAGTTGGTCACCGCCTCGAGTTGGGCGGGATTCAGTCCCTGTAAAATCCGTGATTCCATAAGCATCGCAAAAATAGCAACAATACCCTGCATTAGGAAATAATCGCACGGCCTTTTTTCAACAACCGGCGGCTCCGTGCCCACAGGCCCGCACAACGGCGGCCGGCCGCATGGCCACACCGCCGGAACAGGCAAAACACGACGGCGTTACGGTTCGATTTTTGAATGTTTTTTCTGAAAAAAGTATTATTTTCGCAATATATTTGTTTCACATTCGTTGTGAAAATACCGAACCGAAACGATAACAAATTAAACATAAAAATGAGCGAAGTAATCAACATCAAGGAACTCAACGAACGGATTGAACGCGAAAGCGTATTCGTCGATACACTGCGCGGAGAAATGTCGAAAGTGATTGTCGGACAGAGCCATCTGATCGACTCGCTGCTCATCGGACTGCTGTCGAACGGCCACATACTGCTCGAAGGCGTGCCCGGACTGGCAAAGACCCTCGCCATAACGACCCTCGCCAAAGCGGTCGACGCCGAGTTCTCCCGCATACAGTTCACCCCCGACCTTCTGCCTGCCGACCTCATCGGTACGCTCATCTATTCGCAGAAGAACGAGGATTTCACCGTAAAGAAAGGCCCCGTGTTCGCCAACTTCGTGCTGGCCGATGAAATCAACCGCTCCCCGGCAAAGGTGCAGTCGGCACTGCTCGAAGCCATGCAGGAGCGTCAGGTGACCATCGGCGACAACACCTACAGGTTGCCCGAGCCCTTCCTCGTGCTGGCTACGCAGAACCCCCTCGAGCAGGAGGGTACGTATCCCCTGCCCGAAGCGCAGGTCGACCGTTTCATGCTCAAGGTCAAGATCTCGTATCCCAAGAAGCAGGAGGAGCGCGACATCGTGCGCATGAACCTTTCGGGCGCCGGCATGCCGCAGGTATCGAAGGTCATCTCGCCCGAAGACATCGTCAAGGCCCGCAAGGTGGTCGAGGAGGTCTACATGGACGAGAAGATCGAGAAGTACAT
>DXGW01000143.1 GCA_019113665.1 Candidatus Alistipes excrementipullorum | reverse complement strand
CGAGAGCCCCTCTCTCCGCAAAAAGAGCAGAAAGCCGAACTTTGAAGTTCGGCTTTTTTTCGTTTGAGGCAGCACGGCAGGCTGTATCCGGAACAGGCACAATGACAGCATGTTTCGGAAGCGGGCGGCAGAGACCGGGTATTTTTTGCACAGAAGCGCATGCGGCCACCAAGGTCCGACAAAGTGCTGCGCCATATCAACCGCATACGGAAAGTTCAAACAGTCGGCATTATGGCCATAGCCCCGCACCGCCACGGCGCTCATTGCAGGGGCGACAGACCCGATTCAGACTGAAATATTTTGCAGACACCAAAAGTATGAGTATATTTACGATCCGTAGTGCATACACTGCGGCGACAAGACTCGCAGACGGACATGGCAGGGTCCATATTCGTACGTCTGCCGCCCGATCAACGACCTAAACACACAAAAAAACACATGAAGACTATTTTTATTACCGGAGGTTCAACAGGAATAGGTGCCGCCTCCTTGAAGAAGTTTGTAAGGGAGGGCTGGAACGTAGGTTTCATGGATATAAACCGACAGGCCGCCATGCAACTGATGGACGAAGTGAACTGCCCCGAGCAGCTGGTTTTCACCGAGGGCAACACCCGCACGAGAAGCGATATCCGCAAGGCTGTCGAGAATACCGTGAACAAATTCGGCCCGTTAAACAGCGTATTTGCCAATGCGGGAATCCACCGCAGCAATACAATCCTCGACATCTCCGACGAAGAGCTCGACCTGATAATACAGACAAACATCTATGGTACGGTGAACACTCTGAGAGAGGCCATTCCCCATATAATTGACGCCGGCGGAGGCTCCATCGTAATCAACGCCTCCGACCAGTGGTTCGTGGGCAAGGCGCACAGTTTTGCATACGGACTGACCAAGGGAGCTCTCGGGCAGATCACCCGCAGTCTGGCCATTGACCTTGGTCCGAAAAACATTCGCGTCAATGCAGTTTGCGCCGGCACGATCCACACACCGCTGGTCGACAAGCTGTTCATGAAATTTGCCGAAGAGAACCACTGCAGTGTCGATGATTACTGGCGACAGGAGAATGCCCTCTACATGCGTGGCAGCGTGGGCAAGCCGGAGGAAGTTGCAGAGGTGGTATATTTTCTTGCATCGGACGCTTCGAGTTTCTGCACCGGATCGCACTATCTTGTCGACGGAGGACTGGTGGCGGGCTGATACCGTGCACACCACACACATACATCGGCACAGCGGCCGATGGAGAAGCAAAAAGCCGAACTTCACAGTTCGGCTTTTTGCATATATTTTCCGCATCGAACCAGATGCGTCGGGTCTCAAACCAATCTCACATACGGGGCATCTTTTTGCGGCCTATAATACGCAAAGAAAAACATTTACGCCATGCGACCGCGGAACGACGCCGCCTTCGCGCAACTGGCAGACGTTACATATGACGCAAGCGCAAGGCATTGCGGAACCTGACCATGACAAATCTGCGCCAGAATATGAGCGTAAGAAGTGCCATGGCACCTCCGACATAACCGATATCGGCTATCGACATGTGCGTGCAGACCGATCCGCCGACATATGTACCGCAGGCTATTCCCAGATTGAAGATTCCGGAAAATATCGACATGGATACCGAGGTGGCGTCCTGAGGCGATACATTGATCACTTCCGACTGCATGACAACGTTCGAGGCCGTAAAGAAGGCGCCCCACAATGCGCATACGGCGATCACCGCAAACATCTGTTCCGCAGCCGGGCGAAGCACGAAAAGGCATGCGGTGACGCCGGCAAGCACGATACTCATGAACCGGAACGGATTTTTGGCATAGAACCTCGAAAATGAGATACTGCCGATAATACCCATGCAGCCGAAAACCACCATGGTCATGGTTATCATACCTTCGCCCATACCGGCCACCTGCTTGAGGAAAGGTTCGATGTAGCTGTAGCCCGTATAGTATGATGTTGCCACGGCGAACGACAGCACATACAGGCCCACAAGCAGCGGGTTCTTCAACAGTACCGGCAGTTTGTGGAACGAAAAACCTCCGCAGCTCGGCGCCTTGGGCAGCACCAGCGCCATGTAGACGAGCAACGCAAGAGCAAACAGTCCGATACACACGAATGCCATTCGCCAGCCAATGGACAGGCCTATGATACGTCCCAAAGGCATACCGCAGATAAGTGCGATGGAGGTACCCGTAGCGATCATTCCGAGTGCCAGCGGCTGCATCTTTTCGGGAACAAGCCTAACGGCATACGGCGAGACTATCGACCAGAATATGGCATGCGTGCAGGCAACGCCTATTCGCGACAGCATAAGCATTCCATAGCCCGACGACATGCCGGACAACATCTGGAACACCACAAACAACGACGTGATTACGATCAGCAGCCGTCGCAGCTCGATCTTCGAAACGAGGATCATCAGCGGCAACGACATGAGCATGACCACAAATGCATATACCGATATTATCATACCGGCACGTGCTTCGGTTGTCGAGAAGTCGGCGGCTATGTCGCTCAACAGCCCTATTGGAATGAATTCCGAGGTGTTGAATATAAACGCGGCACATGTCAACCCTATCAGAGGCAACCAGTTTTTCAATGTCATTTTATTCTCCATATTCCAACCTTGCATATTCGCATGACCCGGCGCGAGACCGCCTTCAGGCAGCCGTCACA
>DXGW01000142.1 GCA_019113665.1 Candidatus Alistipes excrementipullorum | reverse complement strand
CAGAACCTGCCTGCACAGGAGGCCGGCAAATGCGTAATCTTCTACGTCTATTGTCTGAATATCTACGGCGCGGACGCAGCATCGGCTGAATACGTATATACGGTCAAGTCCGAATAAAACGCACGGCCGATCGGCCGACGTTTGAAATTTATTCGTATATTTGTCTCATTGAACAAACAAAAAACTAACTGATAACATGGAACTGAAGGATATTCTGGCCATCTCGGGCAAACCCGGACTTTTCAAATATGTGGCACAATCGAGCAATGGAGTGATCGTGGAGTCGCTGCTCGACGGCAAAAGAATGAATGCATCGGCAAGTTCGCGTGTAAGCGCCCTGACCGAGATCTCGATATATACCGAAGGCGAGGACATTGCCCTGGCCGACGTATTCACCAACATATACAAACATACCGAAGGCAAGGAGGCCATATCTCCCAAGGAGACTCCCGAAAAGCTGAAGGCATACTTCGCCGAGGTTCTGCCGGAGTACGACCGCGAACGCGTACACGTATCCGACATGAAGAAGGTTTTTGCATGGTACAACACCCTTCTCGCAGCCGGGTTCACCGAGTTCAAGCTCCCGGAAGAGGGTGAACAGAAGGAGGAATAATCAGACAGCTGTAAGCTCCAACGACAACAGCCCGGCGCCCGAATCGCCGGGCTGTATATTTTCCGTGATCAGAACTTGTAGTTTACAGAGAGGTAAAAGCTCCTCGGATAGGAATATGTGTAGCGTGTCGCAAACGGTTCATAAAGGTACTCACCCTCCACATTGGTACGGCTTATCCTCAATGACTCACGGCCGTTGTATATGATGTTGCGGTTGCCGAGCAGATTGCGCACGGACAGGGAGACGACCAGTCGCGAGGCATTGCCCAAACGGAAACTCTTCCACACGGCAGCATCTACCGAAACGGCATCGGGCATACGTTCCTGCACGACGAAACGCCTGAAAATCTCCTCGGAAACAGATCCCTGACGCGACACACGGTCTGTACGCCGCATGACAGCCGGCACGACATAACGCAGGCCGGCATATGTTCCCGTTATCCGTGCGCCCCAACCGCGGTTCATGTATACCACGTCGGCCGTGACGACTGCCTCGGGAGAGCCTCCTACATGGCAATCACCCATATGAGCCACTGCACGGTCGCAGATCAGCGAGTTGTCGCGATCGGAATAGAGCGTGACGCGTGGATCGGACGCATAGAGATAACGTCCCGCCGAAGCAGCCACCGAAGCGCTCCAGTTGCGGGCGAACCTCACGTCAGCCGCGATCTCGATACCGGCATTCAACAGCCCGATATCCGATACCACCATGTCGGAATATGTAAATGCCAGGTCATCGTAATAGTGCGCCACATCGACACCGTCCCAGGTCCGCCTAAGATATAACGAAGCCGACACATTCACCGCTCTGCCGCGATAACGGTAATCCACCTCGGCCGAGAAAGAAGTCTCGAGTTTCGGCGAGTCTATCGTGCGGTTGTTATATTGCGTCTGCAGAAAAAGGTCCTCGCTGTCGGGAGCACTCCCGGCAACAGCCAACGTCACGCCAAGGTAGTGACGCGGCGTAAACGAATACCCCGATACGGTCTTGACCGTATATGGCGACATCTTCACGCGGCGCGAGCGCCCATACGACGCCGAGCCAGCGAACAACTCCTTCTCGTAATATCCGCGACGGAACACCGCCATCTCGCCAATCTCCGCAGCCAGATCGAAACGCAGGCGGTCCGACCGCCACTCTGCGGTAACGAAAGTCCCGGCATACCGTCTCACCAACGCATAGTCATAGCCGTACCTGTCGCCTTCGCGTATCACGCGGTCGGGATTGCGCAGGTCGTTCTGCTTCATGTTTCCGACCATATCATCGTCCACGAGATACTGGTCTATGTCTATTATATGGTCACCGCCGAGCAAGTCGCGCATCTGCTTGTAACTGCGGCGATTGCTGTATGACGCATTGAGGCCGTACCCTACCGTCAGACGCCGGCCTGCCACGGTACGGCCCGCGGCCCTGAAATTAACATCTGCAATACGCTCCACACGGTCCTCGACGGCATAGGCCGAATGGCCGTCATCGCTCATGCCGTTGATCTCGTGGAGTTTGTCCCAATTGATCTGCGTATATCGCGCATCATTGTCTCGCCATGCCGCCGCGACCTCTGCCGCAACTTCCGAATCGGTAAAGTAGCTCGGCATGTAATGGTAGTTGTCAGGCATGGGCGTACGGGCATCGAACCATGCCAGCGCGCTATAGCGGCGATGCCCGGCGTCCACGCCCAATGACAGCGACACCTCGGTAAGATCCGATACCGACAGGTCATATGAGACCACCACCGTCGGCACGAACGTCCGTCTGACATTGGCACTGCGGACCTTGCCGTCCTGATAGCCCCACGACGGGTTGTAGAGATTGTCGCCCGTAAGCGCAAAGGCCTCCATCGTTGTAGAATAGCGGGAACTTCTCTCCGATGGGGCGAACATGGCCGTCAGCGAAAGCCGATGCCTTTCTCCCCAGCTTTTCGAGGTTGAGATACCGGCTGTCGCGGAATTTGAGAACAGACCCGCCACGTGCATGTCACGGCCGGTACGGGCCGACAGCATGGCAGACAAAGTCCAGCCTTTGCCGAGCGTTTCGACGGCACTGGCCCTAACACCGAAAAGATACACCCGGTCCGTCACGTTGATGCCCACGCTGCGCATACCGACCGGTTCCGAAAAATCGGTGCGGTACTCCGTCACGCCATTCATGCCGCCCGGAGTTGTGGAAGCGACTGCCGCACCCGAATAGCGCCGGCAGGTAACATTCATATAGTTCAGCGCCGAACGGTATGCTGGTTGCAGCGGTATCCCGTTGAGGACCACCCGATGCGATTCATACCCCATACCGCGGCGAGACGAAGCCACGAACGAGAGGTCATAGTCCGTAATCACGGCGAAGGCATCATCGGACGACTGTATCGCACGGTAAAACAACGACGAGTCCGGCTCGATCATCGGGCGGGACTCGTCGGTAAAATATTCAGACACATAGTATTCGCCGTCCGGCACCTGCGCATGGATCTTCTGGAAGACACCCGCGACAAAGATGAGCATCGCGGCCGCAATCCCGAACATGCAGAGACGGATCGGCGAACCGTTCATGGCACCGCGGCTACTCTATCTTTACAAGCACATCGGTCAACAGATCCCAGAACTTGCGCACCGTAGCGATTTCCAGACGTTCGTCGGGCGAGTGTACGCCGCGCAGCGTGGGGCCGAACGACACCATTTCGAGGTCGGGATACTTCTCAAGGAAGAGACCGCACTCCAGACCGGCATGAATGGCCCTCACTTTAGGCTCTACGCCGAACAGGCGTTTGTAACTCGACACCGTCACATTCAGCAGTTCCGATTCGGGATTGGGCGCCCAGCCGGGATAACCGTCCGAATGTGCCACCTCGGCACCTGCAAGCGTAAATACCGAATCCACCATCTGCATGACATATGTTTTGGCGCTTTCGACGGACGAACGCTGCGACGATGTCACGACAATCCGGTTCTCGCCATCGAATTTAACCGAAGCGAGGTTCGTCGAGGTCTCCACCAGTCCGGGAACGGCAAACGACATCGCCACAACGCCATTGGGAACACCGACGAGTGCATCTACCAACGCCGTCTGCGTCGTCATGTCCAACACACTGTCGGGTTCGGGCATGTCGTTGAGCGTAATCCGGAAATTGGGTTCCGTATGACGGAACTCATTCCTGACATCTTCGGCAAACACGTTGAAATACTTGACAAAATCACCCTTGAAGCGTGTCGGCACGCCGAACACGGCATAAGCCTCACGCGGTATGGCATTGCGCAGGTTGCCGCCGCAGAAGTAGCTCATGCGCATCTCGTAACGCCTGGACGCCTCCCAAAGCAGCCGGGCAACGATCTTGTTTGAGTTGGCGCGACCTTTGTCGATATCATCACCCGAATGTCCTCCGAGCAGGTCCGATACGTCCGCCCTGAAGAACGAATAGTTTTTCGGCGTCTCCTCCGTCGTATAACGGAACGTAGCCACGGTGTCTATACCGCCGGCGCACCCGATGAAAATTTCACCCTCGTCCTCCGAATCGAGGTTGATGAGATACTTGCCCTTGAGCATGTCGTCACCGAGTTCGAAAGCGCCCGTAAGGCCAGTCTCTTCATCGACCGTAAAGAGAGCCTCGATCGGGCCGTGCTGTATGTTCGGGTCGATCAGTACGGCCAGAGCCGCAGCCATGCCTATACCGCAGTCGGCACCGAGTGTCGTACCTTCAGCCCGAACCCAGTCGCCGTCGATTCGTGTACGTATCGCATCTTTCTCGAAGTCGAACTCCACATCGGAATTCTTCTCGCAAACCATGTCCATGTGCGACTGCAGCACCACGATGGGGCGCGACTCGAATCCGGCGGTAGCCTCCTTGCGGATCACCACATTGCCGATTGCGTCCTTACGGTAGTCGAGATTATGTTTTTTGGCGAAATCAACGAGGAACTCGATGATCCTGCCCTCTTTCTTCGATGGGCGCGGAACACGCGTAATGTCATCGAACTGCTCCCATACCAGTTTGGGTTCAAGGTCTCTGATGGTCATACTCATAATATATTATTTGTCACTTTTCATACACAAGCGCCACGGCCGTGGCGGACACGCCCTTCTCCTCACCCTCGAAACCGAGGCGCTCGGTGGTCGTAGCCTTGACCGAAACTCTGTCGACGGCAACGGACATGGCCTCGGCCAATGCCCGGCGCATCATATCTATATACGGGCGCAACTTTGGCCGCTGCATGGCAATCGTGCAGTCTATATTGCCGATTTCATACCCTTTCTCTCGCACCTTGGCAGCCGTTCTGCTCAAAAGGATTTTGGAATCTATATTCTCGAACTCGGCTGACGTGTCCGGAAAATGAAGTCCTATATCCCCCAGAGCCACAGCGCCCAACAATGCATCGCATACGGCGTGTATTGCCACATCGCCGTCCGAATGGGCAATGCAGCCGCGCTCATGAGGTATCTCCACTCCGCCGAGAACCAAACGACGTCCCTCGCCCAGGGCGTGGACATCATAACCGTGTCCTATTCTGAAATCTTTCATTACAATGCAAATATACTAAATTAAAGCGAATATGCCACAATCAAACATAAAAGAAGCGGACCCAGCGAGAGGGTCCGCCACGATTGTCATTTGCGATGGTGTTGTTTGTGTGTCGGGGATTTCCGGTTGACCGGAGGCAGGTCCTCCACAGGTTCCGATGCCTTCAGCTTGTGTACGGGCGTGTGCCTGTCGTGCGACAACCAGCCGACATAACGCATGGTCATCGCCGGCGTTATCAGCGTAAGCACCGTTTCGCCTGTCACGGTCGAGACGATGAAACGTCCGAAATAGGGCTTGTCCTCGTACATCAGCTTGAACGTTACCGAAAGCCCCGACTGGAACGGCAGGAGTTTGTAATCAGTAATCGGCGAATCGAAGTTCAGTATCTGCACATATTGCGTAACGCCCTGCGACGTGGGCAGATGAACCTCGGCCGTGTCGGTGAAGAAGCCGAAATAGAAATATTCGGCATATATCAACCTCATGGCGCCGTCGGGATCGACCTCCTGCATGCTGTCGGGATAGAACATGAAGTTGCGCGACCTTACGAGCGAATCGATATATTCCGAAAAACGCTTCTCCTCGTCAGCTCGTTTCTCGACACGGGTAGTACGGTTCGGAATGGGCGCACTCAGCAGCTGGGAGGTCGTGTCCACGATAACCACGGGTTTCTGTTGTACGGGTACCACAGTAGTTACGGGCACATTACCTCCCTGCTCAACCGAAACGCTTTGGGTTGTCTGCGCGTTGGATTGGGCGAACACAGTCGCCGCCGACAACAGCATGGCTGAAACTAATACTCTCCTTTTCATAAGGCAAGCCATTTTTAATACAGAGCCGACAACGTGCCGCTGTATTGGACGGCATTGTACCACGGCGAGGAGATTGTCAACGTACCGCCGCCGTTGGCCGAAATTATTTCCAGCGTAAATGTATAGTTTTGAGCCGAATACAGCGACGAATTAAACGACACTGTCCAGCCGTCGTGCGTCTGCTCGACAACCAGGTTGCTCACATACGGCAACGTATAGTTGAGAATTGTATATCTGTACGGCGGAGTGTAACCCTTGATATACGGAAGACAGACATCGACGGTCGTATCCCACAATGCCAGATCGAAATGCGGATTGTTGATTATCTGCATCGAACCGGCAGGCTGCTGCTGCATGGTCTGCGGGTTGAACTGGAAATTGCGCGAGAGTACGAGCGAATCGATGAACTGTACATAGGAGGCAAGCCGTTCCGCACGTCTCTTTTCACGCGCTTCATGGTTCTCCTTGCGCAGTTCCTCGCGGTAGTCGCTGTCTGCAGGAGGGGTCTTGTGAGATGAAGTCTTCGATGTTGCAGCCTTCTCCTGCCGCTTCTCCTGCGGCTTGGCACTCTGGGTCTGTCCGATAAGAGCTCCGCAACTTATCGCGACACAAATCATGAGAACGATAAACTTTTTCATGGCTTAAAAGATGTTTTTCAAGCCATTGAAAAGCAAAATCCCTGCCTAAAAAGCCGCAGGTGCCTTTTAACGTGACTGTTCGGACAGAATGCGTTTGAGGAACTCGCCCGTATAGCTGCTATCGCACGCGGCAATCTGCGCCGGAGTTCCGGTTGCGATTATCTCGCCACCCTCCTCGCCGCCTTCACGACCCACATCGATGATGTGGTCGGCCACCTTGATGACATCGAGGTTGTGCTCGATGACTATGGCCGTATTGCCACGGTCCACAAGTTTATTTATCACTTCAAGCAACTGCCGTATGTCCTCGAAATGGAGACCCGTCGTCGGTTCGTCGAGAATATACAGTGTACGTCCGGTATCGCGTTTCGACAGTTCGCTCGACAACTTTATGCGCTGGCTCTCACCTCCCGACAATGTCGTACAGGGTTGGCCGAGCGTGAGATAACCGAGACCAACCTCCTGTATGGCACGCAGTTTGGCATATATCGAAGGTATATTCTCGAAAAACTCGACTGCCATGTTCACCGTCATGTTCAGGACATCGTTGATACTCTTGCCCTTGTATTTGACTTCGAGCGTCTCGCGGTTGTACCTGTTTCCGCCACAGGCCTTGCACTTGACATACACATCGGGCAGGAAGTTCATCTCTATGGTCTGCACTCCGGCGCCGCGGCACTCCTCGCAGCGACCGCCCTTTACGTTGAAAGAGAATCGGCCGGCCTTGAACCCGCGGATCTGGGCATCGGGTGTCGATTCGAAGAGTTTGCGTATATCCGAAAAGACATTCGAATATGTGGCCGGATTGCTTCGCGGCGAACGGCCTATAGGCGACTGGTCGACCACCACGAGCTTGTCTATATTCTCCAGTCCCTCGACTGAGTCATATTCAAGCGGACGGTCAAGCGAACGGTAGAGGTGACGGCTCAGAATCGGACGCAGCGTCTCATTCACGAGTGTCGATTTACCCGACCCGCTGACACCGGTGACACAAATGAACTTGCCGAGCGGGAACTCGACCGTCACGTTCTTGAGGTTGTTTCCCCGGGCGCCTCTAATAACTATGCTCTTGCCATTACCCGCACGCAACTCTGCCGGTATCTCTATGCGGCGGCGGCCGGTGAGATAATCGGCCGTAAGCGAATCGGACTTCAACACATCGTCGAACGTACCGGCCACCATTATATGACCGCCCTTGCGGCCGGCCAACGGCCCTACGTCGACAATATAGTCAGCCGAGCGCATCATGTCCTCGTCATGCTCGACGACGATTACCGAATTGCCGGCATCACGCAGGCTCTGCAGGCTCTTTATAAGCCGCAGGTTATCCCTCTGATGCAGGCCGATGCTCGGCTCGTCGAGGATATATAGGACATTCACGAGTTTCGACCCGATCTGCGTTGCAAGCCGTATGCGCTGCGCTTCTCCGCCCGAGAGCGACCGCGAAGCACGGCCCAGCGAGAGATAGCCGAGACCCACGTCCATCAGGAAGCGTGTACGCTCACGTATCTCCTTGACAATGTCACGTGCGATCAGCTGCTCCTTGGACGACATCGACTCCTCGACATGCGAAATCCACTCCGCAAAACGGGTTATCGACATGGCCGACACCTCTGCGATATTGAGTCCCGCAATCCGGAACTGCAGCGCCTCCTTCTTGAGACGAGAACCGCCGCATACCGAACACGGCTTGTATACAAGGAACTGCTCGCGCCACTTTTCGCCGCGTTTCGAATTTTCGTCGTCCGTACGATAGAGATATTCGGCAATACCCTCCCATGTCATCAGACGGCGTCCGCCGCCGGAATAGGAAAACGCCGAGGTGTCGATGGTCATTGGCTCCGAATCGCCATACAATACGGCATTCAGTCCGGCATCGGATATGCTCCCGACGGGATCGTCTATCGTAAAGTCATAACGCCGGCCGAGCGTTTCGAGAATCGCAAACAGCAGATTGTTGCGATACGGGCCGAGCGGCTCGACAGCACCTTCGCGCAGCGAACGTCCGGAATCGGGGATTATCTTCTTTATGTCGAATACGGCCTCCTCGCCCAGGCCGTTGCAGTGGGGGCACGCCCCTTTCGGCGAATTG